>JAOZVH010000310.1 GCA_029938235.1 Bacteroidales bacterium | reverse complement strand
AGTGTGGACGCTTACGAATAATGGGGTCCACTTTGCGCCTGTGCGGTGTTTTCACGCACATTAAAAGTTAGGAATGCATATTTTTTTTCAATAAAATAGCAATTTTTTAATGCTTTTTTATAATTTAAAAAATTTTTTCAAAAATTGTCCAAAATTTTAAATCTTTAAAATTAAAATTAAAAAACTTTTTCAAAAAAACGCCCAAAAATTTAAAAAATTTTTTTTCAAAAAACGCCCAAAATTTTACGATTTTTAAAAAAACAACATTTAGAACAAACATTGGTGTTAAAAAAGAAAGACCAATGTTAAAAAAAAATTTTTTTTCAAAAAAACGACCAAAATTTTAACATTTTGTAATTTCAAAATTTAAAAAATTTTTTCAAAAAACGCCCAAAATTTAATATTTTTTAATTTCAAAATTAAAAAATTACTTAATTTCTTCTTCAACTTCTAAGTTAATAAAATTTGCAAATTCATTTATTGTCATAGAACCTTTATCGCCTTTTCCTTGTTTTCTCACAGATACTTTTTTATTTTCAACTTCTTTTTCACCTACAATTAACAAATAAGGAATTTTTTTCAATTCATTATCTCTAATTTTTCTGCCTATTTTTTCATTTCTTAAATCTAAAATTGCACGAACATTTTTTTCATTTAAAATATTTTTCACTTTTATAGCGTAATCGTTAAATTTTTCGCTAATAGGCAAAATAACTGCTTGCTCCGGACTTAACCACAATGGAAATTTCCCTTCAGTATGTTCCAATAAAACTGCAATAAAACGTTCCATAGAACCAAAAGGAGCCCGATGTATCATAACAACTTTATGTTTTTTATCGTCGCTTCCAATATATTCTAAATTAAATCTCTCCGGAAGATTATAATCCACTTGAATAGTACCTAATTGCCATTTCCTACCTATTGCATCTTTTACAATAAAATCTAATTTAGGTCCATAAAAAGCTGCTTCTCCATATTCAATAACGGTTTTCAAATTTCTTTCTTCGCTTGCTTCTATTATTGCTTTTTCTGATTTTTCCCAATTTTCATCTGAACCGATATATTTTTTTCTATCTTTTTTATCTCGAAGAGAAATCTGAGTAACAAAATTTTTAAATTTCAAAGTTTTAAAAATGTATAAAACTATATCAATGACTTTTATAAATTCTTCCTTTAACTGGTCTTGACGACAAAAAATATGTGCATCATCCTGAGTAAAAGCTCTAACTCTTGTTAAACCGTGTAATTCCCCACTCTGCTCATAACGATAAACAGTTCCAAATTCTGCATAACGTATCGGAAGATCCTTATAGGAACGACTTTTAAATTTATAGATTTCACAATGATGAGGACAATTCATAGGTTTCAACAAAAACTCTTCGCCATCCTGAGGTGTGCTTATCTTTTGAAATGAATCTTCTCCATATTTTTGAAAATGTCCGGAAGTCTTATATAAATTTATATCTCCAATATGTGGCGAAATTACTGGTTCATAACCGTATTTTAATTGAACTTTTTTCAAAAAATTTTCCAGAAGTTCTCTTAGCATTGCACCTTTTGGAAGCCATAAAGGTAAACCTAATCCAACATTTTTTGAAAAAGTAAAAAGTTCTAATTCTTTACCAATTTTTCTATGGTCACGTTTTTTTGCTTCCTCAAGAATTTTTAAATATTCTTTTAAAAGTTTTTGCTTAGGAAAACTTATTCCATAAAGTCTTGTTAATTGTTTATTCTTCTCATTACCACGCCAATAAGCACCAGCAACTTTCATTAACTTAAAAGACTTAATCAAAGAAGTATTTGGTAAATGTGGACCTTTGCATAAATCTGTAAAATCACCTTGTTTATAAAATGTAATTTCACCGTCTTTCAACTCGTTAATTAATTCAACTTTATAAATTTCTTCTTTTTCAGAAAAAAATTTAATTGCTTCCTTTTTATTAACATTTTCTCTTGAAAATACATTTTTTTTCCTTGCTAATTCAATGATTTTCTTTTCTATTTTCGGAAAATCTTTCTCGGAAAGAATAGCATCACCTAAATCTACATCATAATAAAAACCATTTTCTACAGCTGGACCTATTCCAAATTTTATTTTCGGATAAAAAAACATCAAAGCTTCAGCCATTAAATGTGCTGACGAATGCCAAAAAGAATGTTTTGCTTCTTCGTCTTCCCATTTATGTAATTTAATTTTTGCATCTTCATTTATTTCTCTATGAATATCAAAAAGCTTTTCATTTACACTAATTGCATAAATTTCTTTTGCAAGTCTATTACTAATATTTTTAGCAATTTCTATTCCTGTAATTCCCTTTTTAAATTCTACAATTTTATTATCAGGAAAAATTATTTTTATCATTTTTATTATTTTAAATAATATTTTTACAAAATTATAAAAAAAAATGGTTCTTAAAACCTTTTTGTGAAATATAAATTTTTTTTTATTAAAAATAATTATTATGATTCATCGTCCAGGATGATTTCGTTGTATCGTCCTATAAAACATTGATTTTTAATGTTTTAATGACGATTTGAAATAAAAATTTTTAAAAAATATTTTTAAAAAAATACAAATTTTTCACAATTTTTTTATAAAAAAAAACTCACCACAAAAAGGTTCTATAGCAAAAAAAATTTGCGATTTTATTTTTTTATAAAAAAATTTTTCAAAAAAATGCCAAAATTTTTATAATTATTTCAAAAAAAATTTTTTCCAAAAAACGCCAAAATTTTCATAATTATTTCAAAAAAAATTTTTTCCAAAAAACGCCAAAATTTTCATAATTATTTCAAAAAAAATTTTTTCCAAAAAACGCCAAAATTTTCATAATTATTTCAAAAAAAATTTTTTCCAAAAAACGCCAAAATTTTCATAATTATTTCAAAAAAAATTTTTTCCAAAAAACGCCAAAATTTTCATAATTATTTCAAAAAAAATTTTTTCCAAAAAACGCCAAAATTTTCATAATTATTTCAAAAAAAATTTTTTCCAAAAAACGCCAAAATTTTCATAATTATT
>JAOZVH010000106.1 GCA_029938235.1 Bacteroidales bacterium | reverse complement strand
TAATTTCTTGCATCATGTATCCAAATAATCGTTTATTTTTTGATATTTTACGATAATGAGCATTATCAATACAATACATTAAAACATTTATGTTTTTTTGGGTTGATAATATGATAATAAGAGATAATTTAATTTTATTAAAAATTATTTTTCAAGCTGTACAAACCTAAAATTTTTCAAAAAAATGACAATTTTTTGGGTTTGTATATTGAAAAAATTTATTGAAAAAAAATTTTTTCCAAAAAACGCCGAAATTTTACGAATTTATAAAAAAAATTTTCCAAAAAACGCCAATTTTTTACGAATTTTATAATTTATAAAAAACTTTTTTCAAAAAAACATTAATTTTTTGGGTTTGTACAGGTTGAAAAAATTTTCCAAAAAACGCCAATTTTTTACGAATTTATAATTTATAAAAAACTTTTTTCAAAAAACATTAATTTTTTGGGTTTGTACTGTTGAAAAATTTTTTTTAATTGAAATTAAAATATTTAAAATTTTGGACGATTTTTGAAAAAAAATTTTTTAATTGAAATTAAAATATTTAAAATCTTGGACGATTTTTGAAAAAAAAATATAATTTCAAAAAATCGTCATTTTTTTATAATTTTGTTTATAACAAAATTAATTTTTGATTTTAATATTATTTTTTAATTTTTTATTGTAAATTGGTAAAGAAATCAAAGAAATAAAACCAACAATAACAAACATTAAAGTCATGGAACCGTGCATAATTAAAGCAAAAATTTTTGCATCTTGTCCAGTAACTCCATAAATAAGTAAAGTTTCTATTGTTAGAAAATGCCAAGCACCTATTCCACCTTGGACAGGCGCAATCATTCCAAAACTTCCCATTAGCATAACTGTTATTCCTACTAAAATAGAAAGATTACTCATAGATTCAAAACAAAAAAATGTTACATAAAGCATAAGAATATACATAAACCAAATAAAAAATGTGTGTCCTATGAATAAAAGTTTGTTATCCATATTTTTAATTGTTTTCACACCTTCGAGAATTTGTTTTACGAAATTTGAAGTTTTTTTATAAAAAGGAGTCTCTTTAAAATATTTTTTAAAAAAAGAAAATATCGTAATTAAGAAAATTATAGATGCAAAAAAAGAAAATAACATAGCAGTAACAGACGGAAAATTCTCCAATGTTTTTGTCATTTCAGGATTTTTTTTGAAAAATTTTATAAAAACATCAAATTGCGTCAATAAAACTATTAATAAAACTAAAAAAGTCATTAAAAAATCTATGGTTCGTTCTATTATAACAGTGCCGAGTAAATTACGAAATGGAATTTTTTCGTATTTTTTTAAAATTCCAACACGTGAAACCTCGCCAAGACGTGGAAAAGCAAGGTTTCCCAAATACATTATCATTACAGCAAAAAAAGTATTTAAAAATTTGGGTTTATAATTTAATGCTCTTATCAATAAATTCCAACGAGCAGCTCTACTAAGATTGCTTAGTATACCAAAAATTAAGGCTAAAAAAATCCAAAAATAATTTATATTTTTTAACGACTTCCAAACTTCATCGAAGTTTTGATCTTTATAAACAAACCAAAATAAGAAAATTGTAAATGATAAAAATACAAAAAATTTTAATATATTTAGTAGTTTTTCTTTCAAATTATTGTTTTTTAAAAAATTAAAAAAAATGCTTTTTTCAAAAAAAAAAAAAATATTTTATCCAAGAAAAGGTCTTAAATTTTTATTTCTATATGATTGTTTTAGACGAATAATTGCTCTACTTTTTACTTGTCTAACTCTTTCCTGAGTTAAATCAAATTCCTGAGCAATTTCTTCCAAAGTATGTGGAATTTCACCGTTCAAGCCGTAATATAATTTTACAATACTTTCTTCTCTTTTTGATAATGTGGATAAAGAAACAGCAATTTCTCTCTGTAGAGATTCTCTTATTAAACCGTCCTCTGGATTTGCAACATTCTTGCTTCCAATAAGATCATGCAAACTACTATCGCTTTCGTCAGAAAGAGGTGCATCCATAGAAATTGTTTTATTTGCATTTACAAAAACTTTTTTTATTTTTTTTAAAGGCATTTCTAATTTCTCGGCGACCTCTTCTATAGTTGCTTTTCTGCCTAATTTTTGCTCTAATTCAGAGAAGGTTTTTTTTATTTTATTTAAAAAACTAACTTTATTTAATGGTAAACGAACAACTCTGGATTGTTCAGCAAGTGCTTGTAAAATACTTTGTCGTATCCACCATACAGCATAAGAAATAAATTTAAAACCCCTTTGTTCATCAAAACGATGTGCTGCTTTTATTAGACCAACATTTCCTTCATTAATTAAATCGGAAAGACTAAGACCTTGATTTTGATATTGTTTTGAAACCGAAACTACAAAGCGTAAATTAGCACGTACTAATTTATTCAATGCCGTTTTATCGCCATGTCTGACTTGTCTCGCTAATTCAGCTTCTTCATCCGGAGTGATTAAACTTACTTTTCCAATTTCTTGTAAATATTTGTCTATAGAAATAGTTTCTCGCCTTGTTACTTGTTTGATAATTTTTAATTGTCTCATAATTTTTTAAAATTAAATTATTAATAATATTTTATTACGTAAAATAATAAAAAAAGTTGTGGAAAAATGAATTTTTAAATTTTATTTTTGAAAAGAATGAAATTCAAAATTAAAAAAAAAATCGTTTTTTTACGAAAAATTTTTTTTTATTCAAATTTAAATAAAAATTATGAAAAATTTTCTATTATTAATGTTTATTATTTTTATTTCCTGTAAACATGAAGTAAAAAATTATAGTTTTATTTCTAAAATTCCTTATGATTTAGAAAATCCATCAAAAAAAATAAAATTAAATCATAATTTAAGAGAAATTTCCGGTTTAAGTTTTTATAAAAAAAATCTTCTGTTTGCTGTGCAAGATGAAAAAGGTGAAATTTTTGTCATTGATTATAAAAAAGGAAAAATTATTAATAATATAAAATTCGGCAAAAAAGGAGATTTTGAAGCCATAGAAAAAGTAGGTGATCTTATTTA
This sequence comes from Bacteroidales bacterium, assembly GCA_029938235.1. Taxonomy (GTDB): domain Bacteria; phylum Bacteroidota; class Bacteroidia; order Bacteroidales; family 4572-128; genus 4572-128. Next base: position 7,527 of record JAOZVH010000106.1, on the reverse strand, counting down.
TGTTTTGCGAAGTGATGGTAAAATTTTCGAGGTAAAAAATTTTGATAATGAAAATATAGAATTTACAAAATACCATACAATTTTAAATAAAAAAAATAATTCAGAAGGAATGTCTTATGATAAAAAAAGTAATTCACTTTTAATTGCTTGTAAAGATCAGCCAAATTTAGAAGATTCAAAAATTTTAAAAAATTGTAGGTCTGTTTATTCCTTTTCCATAGATAAAAAACAAATTATAAAAGACAATTTTTTTACAATTTCAATAGATGAATTAAAAAACATTCTTGATATTAAAAGGAATTTTTCATTTAAAATTTCAGGAATTGCTCAAAATCCAATAACAAAAAATTATTATGTTATCGGTACTGTTGGAAAATTGATGATAATTTTAAATGAAAATTATGAAATAATAGAACTTATAAAATTAAATCCTCGCATTTTTAAAAAACCAGAAGGAATTTGTTTTTCTAAAAAAGGCAAATTATTCATTGCAAATGAAGGGAAAAAAGGTAAAGGGAATATTCTTGTTTTTGATAAAAAAAATTAAAAAAAATGTCAAATTGAAAAAAAAAATTATTTTTGCAAAAAAATTTAAAATGAAATTTCAAGTAGAAAAAATAAGAGAAGATTTTCCAATTTTAAAAGAAAAAATTTATGGAAAAGATTTAATTTATTTGGATAATGGAGCAACAACACAAAAGCCAAAAGTTGTAATAGATAAAATTACAGAACATTATTCAAAATTTAATGCAAATATTCACAGAGGAACACATTATTTAAGTCAAGTTTCCACTGAAAATTATGAAAATGCACGAAAAACTGTACAAAATTTTATAAATGCTAAAAATGATTATGAAATTATTTTTACAAAGGGAACAACTGACGGAATTAATTTAATTGCTTATTCTTTCGGAGAAAAATTTATAAAGGAAAATGATGAAATAATTATTTCTGCTATGGAGCATCATTCTAATATTGTTCCTTATCAAATTCTTTGTCAGCGTAAAAAAGCAAAGTTGAAAATAATTAAAATGGACAAAAATGGTGTCCTTATTTTGGAGCAGATGGATAAATTAATCACAAAAAATACAAAATTAATTTCCATTATTCACGCTTCAAATACTTTGGGAACTGTTAATCCGGTAGAAAAAATTATAAAAAAAGCACATAATAAAAATATTCCTGTTTTGTTAGATGCAGCACAATCTATTCAACATTTGGAAATAGATGTTCAAAAGTTAGATGTGGATTTTTTAGTTTTTTCCGGACATAAAATTTTTGCTCCTACTGGAATAGGCGTTTTGTATGGAAAAGAAAAATTTTTAAATGAAATTGTTCCTTATCAAAGTGGCGGCGATATGATAAAAACTGTTACTTTTGAAAAAACAATTTATAATGAATTGCCATTTAAATTCGAAGCCGGAACAGCAAATTATCTTGGAGCCATTGCTATGGCAACAGCCATAAATTATATTGAAAATATAGGTATAAAAAATATTTTTAATTATGAAAAAAAACTTTTAAACTATGCTACGAAAAAATTATCAAAAATAGACGGTTTAAAAATTTATGGGAATTCTGACGAAAAAACTGCAGTAATTTCTTTTAATATAAAAAATATTCATCATTCTGATATAGGTGAAATTCTTGATAAATTGGGAATTGCAATAAGAACTGGAACACATTGCACAGAACCAATTATGGATTTTTTTGGAATCACCGGAACAGCAAGAGCATCATTTTCTTTTTACAATACTTTTGAAGAAATTGATAAACTTTATGAAGGAATATTAAAAGCAAAAAAAATGTTATCCTAAAAAATGAAAAAAATGAAAAATAATAATATTTATATTTACAACACTTTAAGCAGAAAAAAAGAAAAGTTAGAAACTGTCGAACCAAATAGTTTAGGTTTATATGTTTGTGGACCGACAGTTTATGGAGAAACGCATCTTGGACATGCAAGACCATCAATAACTTTTGATATTTTATTTAGGTATTTTCGTTATTTGGATTATAAAGTTCGTTATGTTAGAAATATTACAGACGTTGGACATCTTGAAAATGATTCCGATGACGGTGAAGATAAAATTATCAAAAAGGCTCGTTTAGAACAATTAGAACCTATGGAAGTTGTTCAGTATTTTACAAATATTTATCATGAAAACATGAGGATTTTAAATGTTTTACCGCCGAGTATTGAACCTCGTGCTTCAGGACATATTTTAGAACAGCTGGAAATGATAGATAAAATTTTTGAAAACGGTTTTGCTTATGAAAAGAATGGTTCTGTTTATTTTGATGTTGAGAAATATAATAAAATTTATCATTACGGTAAATTATCCGGAAGAAATTTAGAGGATTTATATAATAATACAAGAGTTTTAGAAGGACAAAGTGAAAAGAAAAATCCTTATGATTTTGCTTTGTGGAAGAAAGCCAAACCAGAACATATTATGCGATGGTCGTCAAAATGGTCTGAAGGTTTTCCCGGATGGCATTTGGAATGTTCTGCAATGAGCGAAAAATATCTCGGTGAAAAATTTGATATACATGGAGGAGGAATAGATTTATTATTTCCACATCATGAATGTGAAATTGCACAAACAAAAGCTGCAAATGGTAAAGAAGCAGTAAAATACTGGGTTCATAATAATTTAATTACCATTAACGGCAAAAAAATGGGGAAATCATTAGGTAATTTCATTACTCTAAAAGAGCTTTTCACAGGAAAACATAAAGTATTAGAACAATCTTACAGTCCAATGACAATTCGTTTTTTTATTTTACAAGCTCATTATCGCAGTACTTTGGATTTTTCTAATGAAGCTTTGAAGTCATCAGAAAAAGGTTTAAAACGTTTAATGGACGGAATTAAAAAATTAGAAAATTTACCAATAAGTGAAAAATCAAGTTTCAATGTAAATGAATTAGAAAAGAAATGTTTACAAGAAATGAATGATGATTTAAGTACGCCTAAGGTTATTTCACACCTTTTTGACGGTTTGAAAATAATAAATAAAATTATTATTGGAAATGAAAAAATTAGTTCAGAAGATTTGAAAATTTTCAAAAAAACTTATCATAATTTTACCTTCAAAATACTTGGTTTAAAAAAAGAAGAAGAAAAAAATATAAAAAATAATGAGGATTTGTCTAAATTGATGGATTTAATCTTAAATTTAAGATCAGAAGAAAAATCTAAAAGAAATTGGGAAATTTCTGATAAAATTAGAAATGAATTGAATAAAATTGGTTTCGAAATAAAAGATAAAAAAGACGGATTTGAATGGAAAAAGAGATGAATTTTGAAGTTTTTAAAATTTTTAATTTAAAAATAAAAAATATTGAAATTTTGGACGTTTTTTGAAAAAAATTTTTTTTATTTTGAAATTTAAAAACATTAAAATATTTGGATTTTTTTCAAAAAAATTTTTTTATTTTGAAATTTAAAAACATTAAAATATTTGGATTTTTTTGAAAAAAATTTTTTTTTAATTTCAAAATAAAAATCATAAGAAATTGGCGATTTTTGAAAAAAAAATTTTTTCTGTTCTTGTACGGTGTTTTCACTGCACTTATTCATCATAAGTTTATGATATTTCTAAAAATTTTTTTCAAAAAAACGTCAAATTTTTATGAATTTAAAAAATTAAAAAAAATTTTTTTTTCAAAATATTTTAATAAATTTGCAAAAAATATAAAAAAAAAATGGTGTTTTTTGAATTTTTATTTTGGATTTCTGTCACAGCAATTTTACATACTTATGTGATATATCCGTTTTTTCTTAAAATTTTTTCATCGAAAAAAGAGATGAATAAAATTATATTTTCTACAAATGATAATTTACCTGTTGTTTCAGTTTTATTGTCAGTTTTTAATGAAGAAGAAGTAATAGAAAACAAAATAACAAGTGTTTTCAAAACAAATTATCCCAAATCTAAATTAGAATTTATTATAGGTTCAGATAATTCTACAGATAAAACAGATGAAATAATAAAAAATTCAAAAAAAAATTCAAAAAATTTATATTTTTTTACTTACAAAAAAAGACAAGGTAAAGGTAACATAATTAATCAATTAATAGATAAATCAGTAGGCGATATTTTAATTTTAACAGATGCAAATGTTATGTTTGACGAGAATACTATTTTCAATCTAATAAAACATTTCAAAAATAAAGAAATCGGACTTGTTGATACACAAATGATAAATAAAGAATTTAGAAAAGAAGGAATCTCTTTGCAGGAAAAAACATATATTTCGCGAGAAGTTAAAATTAAAAACATGGAAAGTAAACTTTGGGGAACTATGATGGGACCTTTTGGCGGCTGTTATGCCATTCGAAGATATTTATATTCTAAAATTCCTGAGAATTATCTTGTAGATGATTTTTATATTAATATGAAAGTTTTTGAAAAGGGAAGAAAAGCAATTAATGAATTAAATGCAAAAGTTTATGAAGATGTTTCAAATAATTTGAAAGACGAATTTCATAGGAAAGTAAGAATTTCTACGGGGAATTTTCAAAATTTATTTACTTTTTGGAGATTATTATTTCCAATTTATTCCGCAATCTCGTTTTCTTTTTTATCTCATAAAGTCCTCCGTTGGCTTGGGAGTTTTTTTATATTGATAATATATTTCTCAAATATATTTTTGTATTCTGAACATATTTTATATAAAATCAGTTTTTTTTCATTAAATATTTTATTTTTTTTACCGTTAATTGATTTTATTTTAAAGAAAGTAAATATTCATATTTCTATTTTACGTTTTATAACGCATTTTTTATTTATGAATTTAGCCTTATTTATAGGTTTTTTTAAATTTTTAAAAGGAGTAAAAAATAATGTCTGGCAACCAACAAAACGAAATCAGTAAAAAATTCCAATTTAATAGCATAGAAGAAGCAATAGAAGATATTAAATTTGGGAAAATTGTAATAGTCGTAGATGACGAAGACAGAGAAAATGAAGGCGATTTTATCGCTTCTGCGGAGCTAATAACTCCGGAAATAGTTAATTTTATGGCTACTAACGGTAGAGGTTTAATTTGTGCTGCAATTCCCGAAGATAGATGCGAGGAATTAAATCTCGAGTTAATGGTGGGTAAAAATACGTCTTTGTATGAAACACCTTTCACAATATCTGTTGATTTGATAGGAGAAAATTGCACCACAGGAATTTCTGTTTTTGACAGAGCAAAAACTATTAAAGCTCTTGTTTCGCCAAAAACTAAACCAAAAGATCTAGGAAAACCCGGACATATTTTTCCTCTGAAAGCGAAAAATAAAGGAGTTCTTAGAAGAGCAGGACATACAGAAGCAAGTGTAGATTTAAGTCGTTTAGCAAAATTACGTCCGGGCGGAGTTCTTGTGGAAATTATGAACGAAGATGGAAGTATGGCTCGTCTGCCAGAATTATTTAAAATTTCTAAAAAATTCGGTCTAAAAATAATTTCCATAGAGGATTTAATTAAATATAGATTAGAAAACGAAAGTTTAATAATAAAAGGTGTTGAAGTGGAAATGCCAAGTAAATATGGTGTTTTTAAATTAATTCCTTATATTCAAAAATCTAATGGATTAGAGCATGTCGCTCTCATTAAAGGTGATATTAAAGAAAATGATGAAGTTCTTGTAAGAGTACATTCTTCTTGTGTTACCGGAGATATTTTTGCTTCTGAACGTTGTGATTGTGGTCATCAATTGCATAATGCAATGGAAATGATAGAAAAAGAGGGCAAAGGTGTTTTAATTTATATGAATCAGGAGGGTAGAGGTATAGGTTTATTCAATAAAATTAAAGCATATAAATTGCAGGAAGAAGGAAGAGATACTGTTCAAGCAAATCACGATTTAGGTTTTAATGAAGATGAAAGAGATTATGGTGTTGGTGCTCAAATACTTAGAAGTCTTGGAATAAACAAACTTCGTTTGATGACAAATAATCCAAAAAAAAGAGTTGGACTTGAAGCTTACGGTTTAGAAATAGTTACTAATGTAAATTTAGAGATAAAACCAAATTCTCATAACCGTTTTTATATGAAAACAAAAAGAGATAAAATGGGACATAATTTAAAATTTGAATATTAAAATAAAAAATTTTTTTAATTTATAAGAGCGAAAATTATTTATTTTCGCTCATTATTTTTATAGGATTTTATCCTAACTATTTACATTGGAATATATTTTTTTTAAAATTTCTTTTTCCTCTTGGATTTCTTTTTCATTTTTATTACGTCTTTTCATTACAATTTCAGCAACTTCTAAAGCTTTATTAATGCGATAATTAACAAATCCATTTGCACCACCCCAGGAAAATGACGGAATAAAAGTTCGTGGAAAACCTCCTCCAAAAATATTTGAACTTACACCAGTTACAGTTCCTGTATTTAACATAGTATTAATTCCTGTTTTTGAATGGTCAGCCATAATTAGACCACAAAATTGCAAATTTGTATTTATGAATTTTTTTTCTTTATAATTCCAAATTTTCACTTTTGAATAATTATTTTTCAAATTAGAATTATTTGTATCCGCTCCCAAATTACACCAACTTCCAATAATTGCATTTCCAAGATAACCGTCGTGTGCTTTATTTGAGTAATCGAAAAATACAACATTGCTTATTTCACCTCCAACTTTACAGCCTTTTCCGATACTTGTTTCGCCATAAATTTTTGCTCCCATTTTCACAATTGAATTTTCAGAAATGGCAAAACTTCCTCTTATCATAGCACCTTCCATAATTTGCGAATTTTCACCTATGTAAATTACGCCTTCACTGGCATTTAAAGTTGAAAATTCCAATTTTGCTCCTTTTTCTAAAAAAATATTTTCTTTATTTATAACACTATTGGTGGAACTAATTTCTTCTGATTTTCTATTTTTTGTTATTAATCGAAAATCATTTTCAATTTCTTGACCGTTTTTTTCAAAAATTTCCCAAATATTTTTTATTTGAAAAAAATCATCATAAAAAAATTTTTTTTCAAAATTAGATATATTTTTTAATATATTTACACTTTCAAAACTTGAAACACAAAAAGCTATTATTGTATTCTCTTTTATAAGAATTTGATTTAATTTAATAGACTGAATTTCCGAAACAAGATTTTTATTAGGTAAAATAGACGAATTTATTAATACATTAAAATTTGTTTTTTTTAGAACAAATTTTTTTGACAGGTAATTTTTTGTTAAAAAAGAGCATTTTTCTTTTAAAAAATATTCCCATTTCTGACGTATATTTAAAATGCCAATTTTTATTTCTCCAACTGGACGAGTAAAAGTTATAGGAAGTAAATTTTCCCAAATTGAATCATCAAACAAAATGTAATTTATCATATATTTTTTAATTTTTTTCAAATTTAAATTTTTTTAATAAAAATTTAAATTTGAAAAAAATTTTTCAAAAATCGTCCAAAATTTTAATATTTTTTAAATTTCAATTAAAAAAAATTTTTTTCAAAAATCGTCCAAAATTTCAATATTTTTTAAATTTCAATTAAAAAAAATTTTTT
>JAOZVH010000309.1 GCA_029938235.1 Bacteroidales bacterium | reverse complement strand
TTTGTTTTTTTAACAAAAATACATTATATTTCACAAAAAGGTTCCAAGAACCAAATTTTTTTCAAAAAAACGCCAAAATTTTATAATAATAAATTATTAAAAAAAATTTTTTTAAAAAAAACGCCAAAATTTTATAATTTTAAATCATTAAAAAAAAATAAAATGTCAATTTTTTACGTTTTTATAAATTAAAAATTTTTTGCTTAGATATTTTCACCAGATTTTGCTTTATGCTCTAACTCCATTTTTCCAAAACGCAAAGTAATTCCTGCACTAATGGTTCTACTATCATATTTCATAGAATTATATGAAATATAATAAGGACTGTTTATGTTTGTTTCTCTTTTATTCCAATTAAATAAATCTCTCACTCTGACATAAGCAGATAATTTTCTCTCAAAAAAATCTGCACGTAAACCCAAATTTATAGTGTATTCCGGTTCTCTATTTAGGAATAATAATTTTTCCTCAGATTGATAATTTGCTGAACAATCCATTTCTAAAAGTTTCCAAAGTTTAGCCCAATATCTAATTTTTATATCAAAACCTAAATTTTCTGTAATAACTTCTTTTGTTTCATTATTTATATTAAAACCTAAATTTTCTGTTTCACTACTAAAATCAATTTTGCTATTTTTATAATAAAAGTTAGAATAAAAGCTAATTCTCATAAAATCTTGTAAACGATAACTCATATTAATATCTCCTCCTGTATTATGAGTTTCGCCAGAATTAACAGGCATAGTAAAATTTACATAGCGACCAAAAACATGACTATAAGATGCTCCATTAAAAGTATTTATTTCATTCAAAGAATTTTTATAATATAAACCAATACCATAAGAGCCCATTTCTTCGAAATATTTATTCCACCCACCTTCAAAAGAATTTGTATAAGTTTGTTTTAAATCTGGATTTCCTTTTGAAAAACTGTCTTCACGATAACGAACAAAAGATGTTAAGTTTTGAGCGTATGGGTTTCCTACTCTATGAGTATAACTAATTTTAAAATTATGCATAGATTCTGTCCTATAACTCAAATGAATAGATGGATAAAGCCCAAAATAATTTTTATTAAAATTATCATTAGGAGAATTAAAAACTTCTGATTTTATGTTTTCATTTTTTGAACGAATTCCAATTTTTGCAGTAAAATTATCAAATTTATGTTTAACGGTAGAATAAAAACCAAAATTTTTTTCAATAAAAGAAGCATCAAAATATCTGTAAGCATCTAATTGATAAGTTTCCGGAACATCAATAATTAAAGTATCATTTCTATTTTTTCTATCGCTTATACCATAAGAAGCATCTAAACCTAATGAAATTTCTCCTTTTTCTTCATTAAAAGGAATAGAATAATTAATGGAGTTATCTATAGAAAAATCGTTACTATAATCATTTTCTAATTTATTCTTATCTAAGTTATTTTTTATTTTGTATTTTCTAATAAAATCTGAGTCTTCATCACTATACCAACCAAATGTAGATATATCAACTCCAAGTTTGTGTCCTTCATTATTAAATTTATGTTCGTAAGAAAATCCACTATAATGAAACATTGACTTTCTCTGAGAAGATTCATTTGTATTATAATCAAATTTGTTAATTATATTTGAATATTCTTGTCTAAAATCTTCCCTATAAGAATTGCTTTCTCTTCTTACAATATCTCCACCAAACCAAAAAGAAAAACTATTCATTGTATCTAAATCATAAGAAACACTAATGTAAGAGTAAAATGATTTACTTTTTGTTTCTTTATTTTTACTAAAAGATTGATAATTAGAAGTGTCTTTATTTTCTTCAGAAATTGGATTATCTTTAAGAATAGTGCTATATCCATTATTATCATAATCATAATTATACATACTGCTATGTAAATACAAATTTACAGACCACTTTTTATTTGTCCATGCATAAGATGCCCAAGTGGAAAAATCTGGCTTAGAAGATTGACGCAGACCAAAACTGAGAAATCTATTTTTTTTAATTTTTCTATTTAAAACTAAATTAATAACTCCTCCATCGCCTTTTGTATTATATCTTGCCGAAGGATTTGTAATAACTTCTATACTTTCTATACTATTAGCTGGTAATTGTTGAATATACGTTTTAAGATTTTCTTTTTTTAAACGAGAAGGTTTTCCATTGACCCAAATTTCAACGCTGGAAACACCTCGCAAAGTAATATTTCCTTCAATATCAACCGAAACACCCGGAGCATTTTGTAAAGCATCTGAAGCAGTTCCGCTTTGAATTCCTTGATCTTCTGATACATTATAAAGAGTTTTTTCTCCTTCTACCGCATAAACAGGCTTTTTTGCAACTACAGAAACTGCTCCTAATAATTTTCTATTTTGATTTAAATTTAAAGTACCTAAATTTATTTTCTTTTTATCGCCAGACACAATAATTGGAATTTCTAATAGATAGTAACCAACATAAGAAATTTTTAATATAAAATCTCCTTTCGGTATATTTTTCATTTTAAATTTTCCAGAAATATCAGTTGTTGTATGAGAAATGTTTTCTGAAGTACTATCTTTTTCCGCTATAATTACATTGGCATAGAAAAGTTTTTCTTTACTTAGGCTATCAACAACAACACCTATTACCGTATAATTATTTTGTCCATAAGAAAATTGTATTAAAAAATAAAATACAATTATTAAAATAATGTTCAAATTTTTCATTAAAAAATTTTTTTCAAAAAAAACATAATTTTTTTAAATTTTAAATTTTTTTTTTAATAAAATCACCAAAATTTGTAAAATTAAAAATAAAATTATAAAAAATAAAATTATAAAAATGCCGAAATTTTTATAATTATTTCAAAAAAAAATTTTTCAAAAATGCCATTTTTTTAATGTTTTTTTAAATCAAAAAAAAATTTTTTCAAAAAAATGCCAAAATTTTATAATTTTAAATTATAATAAAAAAAAATCAAAAATCATCAAAAATTTCAATATTTTTTATTTTGAAATTAAAAAAAATTTTTTTTTCAAAAATCGTCCAAAATTTTAATATTTTTTATTTTGAAATTAAAAAA
>JAOZVH010000105.1 GCA_029938235.1 Bacteroidales bacterium | reverse complement strand
TTTTTATTCTAATAACTTATAAAGTTCATTTAATTTTGGAGTCAAAATAATTTCTGTTCTTCTATTTTTCGCTTTTGCTTTTTTTGTGTCCATTGTGTCTAATGGATGATACATTCCACGACCAGAAGCAGTAAATCTTTTTGCTTCTATAGTTGAATTTTTTTGCAAAATTTTCACTATTGAAGTTGCACGAGCAACACTCAGATCCCAATTTGCATTTACATTTCCAACATTATCTGTATGACCTTCTATAGTAATATCAATATTTTCATTTTTTTCTAAAACAGTAGATAATTTTTTTAATGCCTTTTTCCCTTTTTTACCAACCTTAGAACTTCCTGATTTAAAAAGAAGTTGTTCGTCCAGAGAAATATAAACTTTTCCATTTTTTTGATGAACTTGCAACTGTGAGCCATCAAATGCCATAAGAGCTTCAGAAATAGCGTCTTTAAGAAAATTTACCCTTTCTTTATTTTCATTAATCATTTTTTCTAACTTAATGATTTTTTGCTCTTTTATTTTCAATTGTTCCGCAAGCAAACTTTGAGATTTTTTTTCTTTTTCTAACTGCTCTTTTTCTTTTTTATAATCTTTTATTGCTTCTGCCAATTTTTCGTCCATATTGGAAATTTCAGAACTTAATTTATCAATTTCAGAGCTTTTCTGAGCATTACTTTCTGATAATTGATTTTTAATATCATTATATTCTTCACGAATATTATTTATGGAAGAATTTAGATTTTTAATCTCCTTATCCTTTCCTTTATTTTCTTTTTTTAATTTTCTAACTTTTTTATCTAAATTTTTTTTCTTTGTTTCTAATTCTTCGTATTTCTTTTTAGAAACAACACAGGAAGAAGAAAGAAAAAAAACAAAAAGTATCATACTAAAAAAATATATTAATCTTTTCAAATTCATAAATCAAATTTTTAATAAAAAAAAATTATTATTTTTGCAAAAATAGTTAAATTTTAATTTTGTAAAAAAATTATGAAAATAAAAAAAGCAGAATTTGTAATTAGCAATAGTACAATGGAAAAATGTCCGAAAGGAATTTATCCGGAATATGCTTTTATTGGAAGATCTAATGTTGGAAAATCATCTTTGATAAATATGCTGACAAATAGAAAAAAATTAGCAAAAACATCTTCTACACCCGGCAAAACTCAGCTAATTAATCACTTTTTAATTAATGAAAATTGGTATCTTGTAGATTTACCCGGCTACGGTTTTGCAAAAGTTCCATTAAAAGAGAAAAAAAAATGGGCAAAATTTATTAATATTTATATCAATAAAAGGGAGAATTTAATTTGTGTATTTGTATTGATTGACATTAGAATTCCGCCGCAAAATAAAGATTTGGATTTTATGAAAAATCTTGGAATTAAAGGAATTCCTTTCGTTATTGCTTTTACAAAAGCGGATAAAATAAAGAAAAATGTTTTAAAAAATGCTGTAAAAAATTACAAAATAAAAATATTAGAAACATGGGAAGAATTACCAACTATTTTTATTACATCGGCAGTAAAAAATACAGGAAAAGAAGAAATTTTATCTTTTATAGACAAAATAAATAAAAATTATAATTTAGAAGAAAATAAAATCGACCATTAAAATATTTTATCAATTTTTTTTACATATTTTAATAATTTGTATTATAACAAAAAAAATTTTTTTCAAAAACGTTCAAAATTTTTAATTTCATAAAAAAAATTTTTTTTCAAAAAAACACCCAAAATTTTAATATTTTTAATATTAAAAAAAATGTTGTTTTTTTGAAAAAAAATAATTGAAAATTACCAATTAATAGTAATTAAATTTTTTTCTTTTAGGAATTTATTTGTTTTTGAAAAATGTTTATTTCCAAAAAAACCAGAGTAAGCAGAAAATGGTGATGGGTGTACAGATTCTAAAACTAAATGTTTTTTCTTATTTATAATTTCACCTTTTTTTCTTGCATAAACACCCCAAAGCAAAAAAACAATATTTTCTTTTTTATCAGAAAGAATTTTAATTACTTCATCTGTAAAAATTTCCCAGCCAATATTTTTATGTGAACTTGCTTTTCCTTTTCTTACGGTAAGAATAGAATTAAGCATTAAAACACCTTGCCATCTTTCTAAATTCCCTGATTTTGGAATTTCTTTTCCAATGTCATTTTTAATTTCTTTAAAAATATTTTTTAATGAAGGTGGAATTTTTACATTTTCATTGACAGAAAAACATAAACCATGGGCTTGATTTTCTCCGTGATATGGGTCCTGTCCAATTATAACAACTCTTACATCATCAAAAGGACAATGAGAAAAAGCATTAAAAATATCCTTACCTTTTGGAAAAATTTGATGATTTTTGTATTCTGATTTTACAAAATCAACAAGTTTATGAAAATATTTTTTTTCAAATTCTTCTTTTAAAACTTGTTTCCAAGATCTTTCTATTTTAATATCCATATAATTTAAAAAATTAAAAAAACAATAAATTAATTCACATTTCTCATTCACATTAAAAATTCCTCATTATTTATAAGAAGTCTTTTATTGCGTAATAAATTGAAAGAATTACCGATAAAACTGTTAAAATTAAAGTAAAAATAGGAAATTGAAAATTAAAAAATTCGTCTAATTTCCAACCTCCAAAAACTCCAATTAAAATAATTGCAAACATTTGAAAAGCAATGGCAGAATATTTTGCATAAACATTTAAATTTTTTTTTGCCTTTTTTTTATGCCGACTATTTTCTAAAGTTTTTTCTTTTTTCTTTTTTTTCATCATTTTCTTGAACAGAAAAATTTTCTTTATTTTTCCCACTCATATCAGAATTTCCTGTAAATATTGCGCCAGGTTCTACTGCGAGCTTACTTGTTATTATATCTCCTGTAACTTTCGCTGTAGCAGATAAAGAAAGTAAATTACTAACTATAATTTTCCCTTCTATAGTTCCAAGTATATCAGCATCTTCACAACGAATATCACCTATTATAACACCAGTTTGTCCAACAACAAGTTTTGCTTTTGTTATTAAATTACCTTTCAAATGTCCCTCTAAACGAATAACTCCTGTTGAGATAATTTCTCCAATTATCTTAGTACCTTCACCTATCCTATTAAGAGTTTGTTCTATAGATTGATTTTCTATATTTTTTTTCTTTCTTGAAAACATATTTTTATTAAATAAAATAATAAATTATTTTTTCTCTTTTAATTTAAAAGTTTCCATAAACTTAGTTGTATAATTTCCTTCCTTAAATAATTCATTTTCGAATAATTGTTTATGGAATGGTATTGTAGTATGAATTCCTTCTATAATAAATTCATCTAATGCACGTATCATTTTTGCAATTGCTCCCTCTCTTGTGTGTGAAACGCTTATTAGTTTTGCAATCATAGAATCGTAATTCGGCGGAATATAATAACCAGAATAAACGTGAGTATCTACTCTAATTCCGTGTCCACCCGGAGTGTGTAAAGTTGTAATTTTACCCGGTGAAGGTCTAAAATTATTAAATGGGTCTTCGGCATTTATTCTGCATTCGATAGCATGAAACTCAGGAAAATAATTCTTTCCAGAAATTGAAACTCCTGCTGCAACTTTTATTTGTTCTCTAATTAAATCATGATTAACAACTTCCTCAGTAACTGGATGCTCCACTTGAATTCTTGTATTCATTTCCATAAAATAAAAATCTCTGTTTTTATCCACAAGAAATTCAACAGTTCCAACACCTTCATAATTTACTGATTTAGCTGCTTTTATAGCGGCTTTCCCCATACGTTCACGTAATTCGTCTATCATAAATGGAGAAGGTGCTTCTTCTACTAATTTTTGATGTCTCCTTTGAATGGAACAATCTCTTTCAGAAAGATGTACAGCAGTTCCATATTGGTCACCAATAATCTGTATTTCTATATGTCTTGGATTTTCTATGAATTTTTCCAGATATAAATTATCATTAGAAAAAGAAGCCTTGGATTCTTGCTTAGCAGAATTCCATGCTTTTTCAAAATCTTTTTCTTTCCAAACTAAACGCATACCTTTTCCACCTCCTCCGGCAGTTGCTTTCAAAATCACTGGATAACCAATTTTTTTCGCACATTCTATTCCGTCTTCTATTTTTAATAGGATACCATCTGACCCAGGAATACAAGGAACTCCGGCATTCCTCATTATTTGTTTCGCTGTTGCTTTATCTCCCATATTATCAATCATTTCGGCAGAAGGTCCTATAAATTTTAAATTGTGTGCTTCACAAATTTTTGCAAAATTAGAACTCTCAGCAAGGAAACCATAACCCGGATGAATGGCATCAGAATTTGTAATTTCAGCAACTGCTATAATATTAGGAATATTCAAATAAGATTTTACACTTGGAGGAGGACCAATACAAACAGCTTCGTCTGCAAACTTAACGTGTAAACTATCCTTATCTGCTGTCGAATAAATTGCAACAGTTTTCATTCCCATTTCTTTGCAAGTACGAATTATTCGCAATGCAATTTCGCCCCTATTAGCAATTAGTATTTTTTTAAACATAATTCAAATTGTTAGTTTAATTTTAATTTAAAAAAATTTATAAGTTCTTTTCTAATAAAAATAGTTTCTGTCCAAACTCTACCGGAGTAGCATCTTTAACTAATACTTTTACTAATTTCCCACTAATTTCAGATTCTATTTCATTAAATAATTTCATCGCTTCTATAATACAAACTGTATCACCAACTTTTACATTATCACCGATACTTATATAATCTGGTTTATCCGGAGATGGTTTGCGATAAAAAGTTCCAACCATAGATGCTTTAATTGAAATTAAATTTTCTTTTTTTTCAACAACATCCACTTTTTTTTCCTCTACTAATTTTTTTTCCTGAGGAGGAGAACTTGCAATTGGAAATTGTGGAATACTAGTCATTTGGTTAGGAAAAGGCATTTGTTGAACAAATGTTGTATTTTCCAAATTTTTTATATCTTTTTTTTTCGGAGAATATTTTACAGATAATTTTAATTCATCTGTTTTAATATTTATTTCTGAAACTCCCATTTTACTTAGAGACTTAACAAAATCCTGTACCTCTTTAAAATTCATTTTTTTTTTCATAAAAAAATTATTGTAAATTAAAAAAACAAAGTTATATTTTTTACACAAAAATAGTTATTTTTGTAAAAAAAAATTTTATGCATAAAAAACAAAATAATTATATTTTATATATAACTGTTTCCATTACTTTAATAACATTTCTTTTAAATTTTTTACTTGTAAATTTTGAAAAAAATGCTGAGAATGGAAATATAGACAGTATAGGAAATGCCTATTGGTATATGATAGTAACTTTGACCACTGTTGGCTATGGAGATTTTTATCCGGTAACAGCTTTGGGAAGAGCAATAGGATATTTATACGTTTTGAGTAGCTTAGGTTTTTTGGGTTTTTTAATTAGTAATTTAACAAATAAAATTATGGAATTTATGGAAAAAAAGAAATTGGGACATTTCGGAACTTCATTTACTAATCACATTGTAATTATCGGATGGAACGAATTTGGAAAACAAGTTGCAGAGCAAATTGTTAGAGCAGACCATTCTGTCGCAGTAGTTACAAATGATAAAGCAAATATAGATTTAATTTTAAATTCTTTTTCAAAAAAGAGTATTTTTCCTTTTTTTTCAGATTATGAAAATTTTGAAAATTTAAAAAAAGCAAATATTAATCAAGCATTTTCTGTCTTTTTAAATTTTAATGACGATACAGAAAATCTCGTTTATCTTTTAAATTTCAAAAAACATTATAAAAATGTTAGATTAATTGCAGCATTAAATAACTTTAATCTTAGAGATACTTTTTTATCAGCAGGAGCAGCTTATGCGGTTTCTAAGGTAAATATAGTTTCTAAGCTAGTCGCAAGTTATATTTTTGAGCCAGATGCAGCAAAAATTACAGAAGATATTATGACAACTTCAACAAAAGAAGGAGATTTCGACATGCAAGAATATAAAGTCATAGAAAAAAATCCATATTTGAATAAAAATTGTTTAGAGGCTTTTACAGATATGAAAATTAAATTTAATTGTGTTTTGCTTGCTTTGAGTAGGAAAAAAGATAATGGAGAAAGAATAGTTTTAAAAAATCCATCTGAAGAAACAGAAATTAAAATGAATGATTATATAATTTTAATTTCTGATGGAAAATCTAAGGAAAGTATTATTGAATCTTTTGGAGTAAAAGAAGGAAGATTTTAAATTTTTTATAATTTATAAAATTTTTTTTTTCAAAAAAACAACGAATTTTAATGTTTTTTTCAAAAAAAAAATTTTTTTCAAAAAACGACAATTTTTTATGATTTTTTATAATTAAAAAAAATTTTTTTTCAAAAAAACGACAATTTTTTATGATTTTTTATAATCAATAAAAAAATTTTTTTCAAAAAAACGACAATTTTTTATGATTTTTTATAATCAAAAAAAAAATTTTATTTCAAAAAAACAACGAAATTTTTATGATTTTTTATAATTTATAAAAAAAAATTTCAAAAAAAACGACAATTTTTTATAATTAAAAATAATTTTTTTTCAAAAAAACGAGAAATTTTAATGATTTTTTTCAAAAAAACGACAATTTTTTACGAATTTTATAATAAAAAAAAATTTTTTTTCAAAAAAACGAGAAATTTTAATTAAAAATCATTTTTTTGAAAAATGTTGAATTTTTTACAACTTTTTTTTTAAAAAAACGTATTACACAATTATTTAAGAAATATTTAATGAAAAAATTAATTATTATTATTTTTATTTCTCTTTTTGTAGGAAATATAATGGGAGAGGTTTTAGAAAAAAAAATAACTATTAGCGGTTATATACGTGATATCAGCAACGGCGAAGAATTGATAGGAGCAACAGTTTTTGTTAAAGAATTAAAATCTGGTACTGCTACTAATGTTTATGGTTTTTATTCTATTTCTGTATCTCCGGCAGAATATACATTTGTTTATTCTTATATTGGTTATAAATCTATAGAAAAAAAAATTTCTTTAGAAGAAGATTTGACTTTAAATATAGAATTAAAAACTGATGATAAACTCTTAAAAGAAGTTCTTATACAAGGAGAAAAAAAACACGAGAACATTAAAAGAGCTGAGATGTCTACAATAAAAATGGATAGACAAACCATTAAACAAATTCCTGCTTTAATGGGAGAAGTAGATATTATTAAGGCAATTCAATTGCTTCCGGGTGTTGCTGTTGTTAGTGAGGGGTCTTCTGGTTTTAGTGTTCGTGGTGGCAGTGCTGACCAAAATTTGATTTTATTAGATGAAGCAATAGTTTATAATGCTTCGCATTTAATGGGATTTTTTTCTATTTTTAATAATGATATTATTAAAGATGTGAAACTATATAAAGGCGATATACCAGCAAGTCATGGAGGTCGTTTGGCTTCTCTTTTAGATATTCGCATGAAAAATGGAAATAATAAAAAGTTTTCTGGCTCCGGTGGAATTGGTACAATTTCAAGTCGTTTAACCTTAGAGGGTCCGATAATAAATGAAAAAACTTCTTATGCAATTGCTGGACGAAGAACTTATGCAGATTTATTTTTGCCATTAGCTCCGGACAAAAATATAAGAAACAATAAATTATTTTTTTACGATGCAAATATTAAAATTAATCACAAATTAGACGAAAATAATCGTTTTTATTTATCTGGATATTTTGGCAAAGATGTTTTTAAAAATGCCGAAGAAGGCGAAGAAAGAGTGATGAATTTTGGTAATCAAACTTTTACTGCAAGATGGAATCATTTATTTTCAAAAAAATTATTTTCTAATTTTAGTTTAATTTATAGTAGATTTAATTATGCTTTGGAAGCAGAAAATAACGACAATCCTGTCAGTTGGGTTTCTGATTTACATAATCAAAGTACGAAACTTGATTTTACATATTTTCGTGACACAGAAAATACTATCCGTTTTGGGGGAAGTTTTAGGAGGAATAAATTTGAACCTTGTCTTGCAAAAGGTGAAAGTGAAGAAGGTTTTTTCGACGAATTTAAAGTTCCACATTCTGTTGCTCTTGAATCTGGGGTTTATATATCAAATGAACAGGAAATTGCAGGCATCTTAAATTTAAGATATGGTTTACGTATATCTATGTTTCAAAATTACGGTGATGATGAAGTTTATACTTTTGAGCCTATGCCTGGTCCATATGAGATAAGATATCAAACTGTAGATTCAAATCAATATTCAGGAATTTATAATACTTATTTGGGTTTTGAACCTCGTTTTTCTTTGTCTTATTCTTTGTCTGAAACTTCTTCAATAAAAGCAAGCTATTCCAGAACAAGGCAATATGTTCAATTGGCATCAAATTCTACAGCTGGAATGCCTCTGGACATTTGGTTTCCCGCTTCTAAGAATGTAAAACCACAAATTTCCGACCAAGTTGCAACAGGTTATTTTAGAAACTTTTTTGAAGGTTTATTAGAAACTTCGGTTGAAGTTTACTATAAAAAAATGAGCAATACTATAGATTTTCGAGACAGAGCACAATTATTATTCAATAAAAAATTAGAAGGAGAATTGAGATTTGGTGATGCTTTTTCTTATGGATTAGAATTATATGCAAAATATAAAGGAGAAAAATTTAATGGATGGATAAGTTACACTTATTCTCATACCGAAAGGAAAATTGAGGAAATTAATAATGGAAAATCTTTTGTTGCTCCTTATGATAAACCACACGATTTTGCTATAGTTTTTACTTATAATATTAGTAAACGTATAAGTTTATCAAGTAATTGGATATATTCTACAGGTTTACCAGCAACTTTACCAATAGGTGGTTATATTTATGGAGATAAAACTGTTCCTATTTATAGTGATAGAAACGAAGCTAGATTACCTGATTATCATCGTCTTGATATCGCTTTGACAATTAGAGGAAAAGAAAAACCAAATAAAAGATGGTATGGAGAATGGAATATCTCCGTTTATAATGCTTATTATCAAAAAAACCTTTGGACTTTAAATTTTCCTGAGGAAGAAAATAACCCAAGTGAAAGATATGCAGAGATGACTTATTTATTTCCAATTTTACCTTCTATCACTTATAATTTTCATTTTTAAAAAATTTCAAACAATGAAGAATAAAAAAATTTATTTATATTTTATTTTAGTAACATTAATATTTTCTTGTACAGAAAGAATAGATTTAGATTTAGAATCTACATATCCACGTTTATGTATAAATGCTGTTTTTACAACAGATACCACTGTTCATAAAGTTGTGATATTTAAATCTGGAGATTTTTTAAAGGACGAAGAAATGAATATGATTACAGAAGCAAAAGTTAAAATAAGATGTAGCGAAGATAATTCTGTTATAGAATTGACAGAAAATCCAGAAAAAAAAGGTGTTTATGAAACTGATTCTAATTCTTATGCAGAGTTTCAAAAAAGTTATTTTTTAGACATAGAATTGAAAGAAGAAATAAATGGATATAAAAATTATAAATCAGAAATTGAAAAATTAGACATGCCTTTGGAAGTTTTTAATTCTTTTATATTGGATTCTTTATTCTTAGAAATTGAGGTGAAAAATAGAGGAGGAAAAAAAGATAGCTTTTGTAATTTGAAATTATACACTAATGAACCCGGAGAAACTAGAGATTTTTATATGTTTAAAGCATATAAAAATAATGTTCTTGTTACAGATACTATAAATGAGTGGTTTTTAACAGAAGACCAATTTTATAATGGAAGAAATACAAATGGTATTACTTGTCAAAATTTAGATATGAATGAACCTGAAGAACATGCTAAAATTGGTGATACTGTTACATTAGAAATGACACGCATAACTGAAAATTATTTTTACTTCTTGATAGATGTTAGAACAGAATCTGGATATAGAGTTCCATTATTTAGCGGTCCGCCTGCTAATGTTGTTACTAATATGAATAATAAAGCCTTAGGTTTTTTTACTGTTTACGCACCAAAACGAATTAGTGTAATTCGCACAGAGGAAGAAATTAAGAATTAAAAAATTAATTTGGGTTTTTAATTTTTTATTATAAAAAACATTAAAAAATTACCGTTTTTCTCAAAAAAAATTTTTTTTTAATAATTTAAAATTCATAAAAAATTGCCGTTTTTTCAAAAAAAAATTTTTTTTTTAATAATTTCAAAATCATAAAAAATTGCCGTTTTTTCAAAAAAAAATTTTTTTTTTAATAATTTAAAAATCATAAAAAATTGACGTTTTTTTCAAAAAAAATTTTTTTTTTAATAATTTAAAAATCATAAAAAACTGCCGTTTTTTTTGAAAAATTTTTTTTTAATAATTTAAAAATCATAAATAATTGCCGTTTTTTTCAAAATATTTTTTTTTTTAAAAATTTAAAATTCATAAAAAATTGATGTTTTTTTGAAAAAATTTTTTTTTAATAATTTAAAATTCATAAAAAATTGACGTTTTTTTTCAAAAAAAATTTTTTTTTAATAATTTAAAATTCATAAAAAATTGCCGTTTTTTCAAAAAAAATTTTGGTTCTTGGAACCTTTTTGTGAAATATAAATTTTTTTTTATTA
>JAOZVH010000308.1 GCA_029938235.1 Bacteroidales bacterium | reverse complement strand
TTTTAAGTAATTTTTTATGATTTCACAAAAAGGTTCGAAGAACCAAAATTTTTTTAATTTTGAAATTAAAAATTTTATGCGTTTTTTGAAAAAAAATTAATTAATTAATAATTAAAAAATATTAATTTTACAATATGGAAACTTTAACAATAAAGGTAAAAAATAAAGAGCGTTTAATATTTCTTTATGAAATATTAAAATATTATGATTTTATAGAACTTCCAAAACTAGAAGATACAAAAAAAGAAAAAATTAAATATAATTTTTTTTCGTCAGCTGGTATGTGGAAAGATAGGGATATTACACAAGAAACACTAAGAAAAAAAGCATGGAAAAGAAATTAATAATTTGTGAACAAATATTTTAATTGAGTTTTACAAAGGCAATCATAAAATAATTGAAAACTTGAAAAAAATAGGTGAAGAAAATATTGCTTTATCTTCCGTAACAGCTGCTGAATTGATATTTGGTGCCTTGAATAAAAGAGAATTAAATAACATAAAGAAAGATATTCAGCAATTGGAAGTTTTACAAATTAATAAAAAAATATCATAAATTATATTAATTTAATGTTAAAATATTCATTAAGCCATAATCTGGATTTACCAGATGCTCTAATTGCGTCAACAGCAATAATTTATGACTTAGAATTATACACATTAAACCTAAAACATTTTAGATATATTGATAATTTGAAGCTTTGGAAACCAGACAAAAATTAAAATCATTAAAATTTTGGACGTTTTTTGAAAAAATTTTTTTTTAATTTCAAAACAAAAAATATTGAAATTTTGGACGAATTTGAAAAAATTTTTTTTATTTCAAAATTAAAAAGTATTAAAATTTTGGACAATTTATGAATAATTGTGCGTGAAAACACCGCAAGGCGCAGGAGCAAATTTATTTAAAAATAAAATTTTTTTTCGTTAAAAAATAACATTTTTTTTAAAGATAATTT
Source organism: Bacteroidales bacterium (assembly GCA_029938235.1). GTDB lineage: Bacteria > Bacteroidota > Bacteroidia > Bacteroidales > 4572-128 > 4572-128. The sequence goes on along the minus strand of JAOZVH010000308.1, from coordinate 2,101 downwards.
TATTTATTTTTGAAAAAAAAAATTTATGATAAATTATTTACAAGTTGAACATATTAGTAAACGATATGGAGAGAAAATATTATTTGAAAATATTTCATTTTTTATTAATAAAGGCCAAAAAATAGCATTAATTGCAAAAAATGGAGCAGGAAAAACAACTATTTTAAATATTATATCAGAAAAAGATAGTCCTGATACAGGAAAAATATCTAAAAAAAATGATGTTAATATCTCTTATTTAGAACAAATTCCACAATTAGATGAAAATAAAACCGTTTTAGAACAAGCATTTCTTTCTGAAAACAAAGTTGTTAAAGCAATATTAGATTATGATAAAGCAATAAAAAGTAATGATAAAAAAGCATTAGACGAAAGTATGATAGAAATGGATACTTTGGAGTCTTGGAATTATGAAGTGAAAATTAAACAAATTTTATCTCAATTAAAGATAGATAATTTTGAGCAAAAAATTAATCAACTTTCTGGAGGACAAAAAAAAAGAGTAGCACTTGCAAATATTTTAATTAATGAACCTGATTTATTAATTTTAGATGAGCCAACTAACCATTTAGATTTGGAAATGATAGAATGGTTAGAACTTTATTTAAAAAAAACAAAAGCAACTTTGTTAATGGTTACGCATGACCGTTATTTTTTAGATAGAATTTGTAACGAAATTATAGAGCTAGAAGACAATGTAATTTATTCATATAAAGGCAATTACAGTTATTATTTGGATAAAAGAGAAGATAGGTTACAAAATCAACAAGCAAATATTGAAAAAGCAAAAAACATATACAAAACAGAATTAGATTGGATGAGACGAATGCCTCAAGCAAGAGCATCAAAGGCAAAATATAGAATTGATAATTTCTATAAAATTAAAGAACAAGCACATAAAAACATTAGAGAAAATGAATTAACTTTAGATATTGTACCTCGCAGATTAGGAAAAAAGATTTTAGATATAGCTCATATTTTTAAATCTTATGGAGATTTTCATTTGATTAAAGATTTTTCGTATAAATTCATTCAAGGCGAAAAAATCGGAATAGTTGGAAAAAATGGTGTCGGAAAAACAACTTTTTTAAATTTAATTACAGGACATTTACCTTTAGATAAAGGAATTCTGGAAATTGGCGAAACTGTTGTTTTTGGATATTATAAACAAGAAGGAATTTATTTTAAAGAAGACCAGAAAGTTATAGATATTGTCAAAGATATTGCAGAAGTTATTTATTTGGGAAATGGTAAAACTTTGGGAATAACTCAATTTTTAGAACATTTTTTATTCTCAAAAGAAACACATTATAATAGAGTAGAAAAATTAAGTGGTGGAGAAAAAAGGCGTTTATATTTAATGACAATTTTAATGCGAAATCCTAATTTTTTAATTTTAGATGAGCCAACAAATGATTTTGATATTGTTACTTTAAATGTTTTGGAAAATTATTTATTAAATTTTAAGGGTAATGTTTTAATCGTTTCGCATGACCGTTATTTTATGGATAAAATTGTAGATTTTCTTTTTGTAATGAAAGGCGATGGTATTATAAAATATTTTGCAGGAAATTATTCGCATTACCGTTTATCTTCACAAGAAGAAGAAAAAAAAATTAAAAAAGCAGAAAATAAAGTTGTCAAAGAAAAAACGAAAAAAGTTCCTGTCAAAAAGAAATTTAGTTTTAAAGAAAAAAAAGAATTTGAATTATTAGAAAATGAAATTAATAATTTAGAAAATGAAAAAATCGATTTAGAAAATGAAATTAATTCAGCTATTTTAAACTCTAAAAAATTAGTTGAAAAATCTAAAAGAATAGGCAAAATTATAAAAATATTAGATGAAAAAGAATTTAGATGGTTGGAACTTAGCGAGTTAATGTAAAATAAATTAATGTCTAAGAGATTTTTAGATTTGCTTATTACTCCATGCGCAGTGCGGTGTTTTCACACATTATTAATTTAAAAATATTAAAATTTTGGACGAATTTTTGAAAATTTTTTTTTTATTTTAAAATTAAAAAATATTAAAATTTTGGACGAATTTGAAAAAAATTTTTTTAATTTCAAATTAAAAAACATTAAAATTTTGGACGAATTT
>JAOZVH010000104.1 GCA_029938235.1 Bacteroidales bacterium | reverse complement strand
AATTTTTTTTCAAAAAACGGCAATTTTTTATGATTTTGAAATTATTAAAAAAAAATTTTTTTTCAAAAAAATACTAAGTTTTTTTATGATTTTTCTTTAAAAAATCATAAAAAAACTTAGCATTTGTACAGTTTGAAAATTTTTTCAAAAAAAACGATATTTTTTTTTATTAAAAATAAATTGCAAATTTGTAAAAAAAATTTTATAAAAATATAAATTGTTTGATAATTTATTAATGGTAATATTAATTATACCTTTTTTAATAATTGCATATTTTTTAACTAACTATAGATATACTTTTATAGTTAAGGGACTTCCTTATAAAAATATTGGTTTAAAATTAGATTTCTGGGAAATTTTAAAATTAGATTATTCCTTAGGTTTCAAAAAAAAAAAAGAAATTAGAGAGATAATTTCATTGATTATTAAGGCAAGAGATTTAGAAATTAAAGAATATGAATTAGTTGATTTTTATGATTTATTATATTCAAATAATGACGTTAAAATATTTGGAAATGCAATTATTGATGCAGAAAATTATAAATTCAAAATAAATTTTTATAATTTAGATACTTATCATCGTTTTGGTGGAGATGTTGAAAAATATATTCCTTTTTGGAAAGAAATAGAAAAAGAAGGATTTGTTCTAAAAGAAAATGAAGAAAATTCTTCTTTATTAAAAAAATTAATGCTTAGAGAAATAAATAATAAAAATAAAATTATTGAATTAATAAGGGTTTTTCTTTCGGCAAAAAGAATTTCTTGTAAAGTAGATTTAAAATATTTGTTTTCCGAGAGAATAAAAACAGATAAAATTATTGAAATTATACAATGTGCGATAAAATGTTATAAAGAAAAAATTTTTGTACCAAGTAAAGAATCTAAGGTTAAATTTGATATTTTATCCATTTCTTTGGAAAATTTTTTAGAAATTATTGCTCTAAAAAAAGATATAAATTTATTTGCAAATATTTTAATTAAGTTGAAAAAAAGCAAAATTGAAATCACTTTGCAAACATTATTAGAATTTTCTTTTGCAAAAATTAAAATTTCTAAACTTTTTGATTTACTTATTAAATCAAAAAATTCAAATATAAAAATTGTAAATAAAAGTAATGAAACAGAAATAGAAAATGAAATTTGTTTAGATAATTTACTTTCTTTTCATTTAATAAATGGTAATATTTATGAGTTATTAGAAAGTTTAATTATAATTAAAGAAGCGAATATAAAAAATATTTCTCAAAAAAAGTTAGAAAGTTATTTTATAAGAAATTGGAATTTAAAAGAAATAGAAGCGGCAACAATTTTCATAAATTTATATGGAAAAGGAAATGAAGAAAGTTTTAATATTATAAAAGATATTTCCAAGCAAAATATAGATATTTTGATTTTTATGAGATCGCTATTAAAAGCAAAATTTTTAAAATTAAATTTTTTAAATCTTGATTTTGCTTTGAAAATTGCAAAAACCGGAGCAAATTTAGAAGAAGAAATTAGAAAAACTGAAGAACCTAATATTTTAGAAATAAATGATTTGGAAGTAACAACAAACGACGGTTACAAAATTATTATGAAAATAAATTTGATTTATTATAAAAATTTAAAAAATTTCTTCTCAAAATATCAAGAAGTAAATATAGTAAGGAATGCAAAAAATATAATTTTAAATAAGATTTTGAATTTGAAGCATGAAGAAATTATAAAAAAAAGTAAGGAAATAGAAGAAGAAGTTTTGAAAAAAATTAATTTTTTTCAGAATAAAAATAAAATTGATAATGGATATTTTAGAAATGAAATTGGAATTTTTTTACCTGAAAATTTAAATACAAGTTATTCACAAATAAATAATTATGAAATTATTTATGAAATTAAAAATGTAATTATTAAAGATATTGATATTAAGAGTAATTTTTTTGAAGAATTAAAAATAAAATTTAGTAAATTTAAAATTGAACATGAAAAATTAATTCTCGAAAATGAAATTAGAAAAGCAATTTTAGATGGAAATAAAGATGTTACAAATGAATTTTATAAAAGTAAAATTTTCAAATATTTAGAATAAAAAAAAATTTTTTCAAAAAAACGTCAATTTTTTATGATTTTTTAATTTAAAATAAAAAAAATTTTTTTTCAAAAATCGCCCAAAATTCCAATATTTTTTAATTTTAAAATAAAAAAAAATTTTTTCAAAAACCGCCCAAAATTTCAATATTTTTTGCTCTTGGGCGATATTTTCACAGACATTTATGAATAATTGTATGGTGAAAACACCGCACTGGACAGAAAAAATTGCAATTTTTTCAAAAAATTTTTTAATTAAAAAACTATAAAAAAATTGCAATTTTTTTCAAAAAAATATTTTTTTTATTTATATAAAAAAAATTACCTTTGTAAAAAATTAAATTTATAAGAGATGAAAATAAAATCTACATTTATAATAATTGCAGGCGTAATTTTATTATTTATGATTACGATAAGTAGCAGTTTTTTTGTAACTTTAAAACCGGGTGAAAAAGGTGTAATTTTTAGGAAATTCACCACTGGTTTAGATAAGGATCACGTTAATAAAGAAGGATTTCATGTTATTGCACCATGGAATGAAATTTATATTTATGATGTGCGAGAACAAAAAATAGAAGAAACTATGGATGTTTTGGATAAAAATGGTTTATCTGTAAATGTTGATATTTCTGCACGTTTCAATCCGATTCACAATAGGATAGGATATCTTCACGAAAAATTTGGAAAGCAATATGTTACTAAATTAGTTGTTCCGGAAATTCGCTCTACTGTTAGACAAGTTATGGGACGTTATACTTCTGAGGAAATTTATTCTACAAAACGTTCGGAAGTGGAAAAAGCAATTATAGAAGAAACTACTGAAATTTTGAAAAAAGAGAAAAATAATATTGAAATTACAGCTCTTTTAATACGTTCTATTAATCTTCCGGCAAAAATTAAAAAAGCAATAGAATCAAAATTGCAACAAGAGCAAGAAGCACTTGCATATCGTTTTAAATTAGATAAAGAAAAAAGTGAAGCAGAAAGAAAACGTATTGCAGCAGAAGGAGAAGCAAGAGCAAATCAAATTATTAATAGTAGTCTTACTGATAATTTGTTGAAAATGAGGGGGATAGAAGCAACTGTAAAATTGTCTGAATCTCAAAATACTAAAACAATTATTATAGGAAGTGGGAAAGAAGGTTTACCTTTAATTTTAGGAGGAAATTAAAAAAAATTAAAAAACTCATTTTATAATGAGTTTTTTTTTTATAAATATTTTTTATATAAAAAATATTATATTTTTGAAAAATAACGTTATTTTGTTTTATTTTTTTTAATAAAAATCATAATTAAAGTTAAAAATGAAAAATAAATATTTTAATAAAGTAAAAATTTATACTACAATTGCTGCTATTTTGGGTTTTTTATTTCCATTATTTGCATTGTTTATGGATAGTGTTTTTAAAAATATTTCTTTTAATATAACAAACATAGGAAGATTACACTCAGAAAATCCCATACATATTATAATTGATATTGCTCCTTTTATTCTTTCTATTTTAGTTTTTTTTATTTCAAAAAATTTTTTTAATATTTTAGAAGCCTCAGAAAAAAAATTAGAAGCAGAAACAAAAAAATCTTATCAAAATTCTATGTTTGCAGAAAAACTAAGGAACGGAGAAATAAATGCAAAATATGAGAATTTTAATGAAAATGATGACCTAGCAAAATCGTTAATAAATTTAATGTACGAATTAAAAAAAAACAGAGAGGAAGAAAAAAATAGAAAACAAGAAGATAATCAAAGACATTGGGCAACAGAAGGTATGGCAAAATTTGGTGAAATACTTCGTAAGAATAATAATAATATAGATAATTTATCTTATAAAGTTATTACGAATCTTGTAAAATATCTCTCTGCTACACAAGGGGGATTTTTTGTTTTGAACGATGAAGATAAAAAAAATAAGTTTTTGGAACTGACAGCAAATTATGCTTATGAAAGAAAGAAATTTGCAAATAAAAAAATCGCATGGGGAGAAGGTTTAATTGGTGCTTGTGCCATAGAAAAAGAAACCATTTCTATGTCGAAAATACCAAATAATTATGTAAATATTACTTCTGGACTAGGAAAAGCTAATCCTCGTTATATTTTAATTACTCCATTAATTGTAAATGATGAAGTTTTTGGGGTTGTAGAAATCGCTTCTTTTAAAATATTAGAAAAATTTGAAATTAGATTTGTCGAAAGAGTTGCAGAGAGTATTGCGTCTGCATTGGCAAGTTTTAAAATTTCTCATAAAACAGCTATTTTATTAAAAGATTCTCGAAAACAAGGAAATAAATTATTGATACAAGAAAAAGCAATGAGGAAAAATGTAGAAATTTTAAAAAAGACTCAGAGAGAAGCAGCAAAACAATCAGAATCCTTCATTAGTTTTACTAATTCAGTTAATCATACTTTAATAAGGGCAGAATATAATAAAGAGGGAGAACTAATTTACGCAAATACAAAATTTATAAAAAAAATGGGTTATAAATTTTCCAGCGAAATATATAAAAAAAACATTTTTAATTTTATTGATAGAAAAGACAGAATTTGGTTTGATGAAATATGGAATAGAATTGCAAACGGTGGAAATCATTTTGAAGGAGATATGAAACATCTTACAAAAGATAAAAAAGAAATATGGACTATGGCAACTTATGTTTGCATTAGATATGCAAATTCTAAGGTAGAAAAAATATTATTTCTCGGAGTAGATATAACAGAAAAAAAACAAATAAGTTTAGATTTTGAAGAACAAATTAATGCTTTGAATAGATTTACTTTAAAAGCGGAATATTCTATAGATGGAAAAATCACATATTATAATGAACGTATTTTAGATGCCTTATCTTATGACCTAAGTGAAGTAAAAGGAAAAAATTATACTTTTTCTATGGATAAAGAAAATATAGAAAATTTCGAAGAAAAATGGGAAGAAATAAAAAAAGGAATTCCTCATGAAGCAACAATTAAATTTTTTGCAAAAAATAAGGAAGAAAAATGGTTTAATGGAATTTTTACTGTTATAAAAAATATGTATAATGAAATTTCAAAAATTATTTTTATTGGAAGTGATACAACTAAACAAGAATTAATGGAGATTGAAAATAAAAAACAAAATAAAACTTTAAAAGAGCAAGAAAAAAAATTAAAAGATGCAAAAGAAAATTTAGATGTAAAATTAGAGTTTGCAAAGAATAAAGTAAAATCACAATTTCTAAAAATTAATAATGTAAAATTACTTTATGAAAAAATTATGGAAGGTATGCTTGATGCAGTTATTTCTGTTAATTCTAAAAATAGAGTGGTTTTTTTTAATAGTGCTGCTGAAGAACTTTTTAAGAAAAAAAGAGAACTTGTCATTGGTAAAAATTTAAATAATTTATTTCAAATTTATCCTGAAAAAGACAAAAATTATATAAAAGAACATTTTGTGATAGGAAAAGCAAAAACAGGTTTTAGATTTGAAGTTTTTATTGTAAACAATAATAATGAAAAAATAAATGTTTTATTAACTTTGTTAGAAGCTAAATTAGAAAATGATTATATGTTAATGGCGTTTATACAAAAAATAGAAATAGAATTTTTTTAAAATAAGTTTATGAATAAAATAATTTTTACAGGAATTTTAGTATTAATTTTAAATTTCTCATTTTCTCAGAATGATAGCACAATTTTTTTCAAGGGAAATGTTTATGATTTTGAAAAAAATCCAATTTCTCGTGTGCATATAATTATACAAAATGCAAATCAAATTACCATAAGTAAAAAAGATGGTAGTTTTTATTTTCCAGTAAAAATAAATGATACAGTTTTATTTTCTGCTGTTGGTTTTAAAATCAAAGAAATAATGATTCCGAAATTTATAAAAAATAATGTTTTTGAAAAAAATATTATTTTAAATCATGACACAGTTATTTTAGAAGAAGTTGTTATTTTGCCATGGTCTTCTTATGAAGACGCTAAACAAGCTTTTTTATCAATGAAATTGCCAGAAAAAATATCCCCAGATTTATCCATTGAAATGCCATTATTACCATCCAACAATGGAAAAGTTGGAGTTGGAATTGGGCTTTCTGTACCTCTTATTAGTATGATTTATAATAAGTATAGTGATAGAGAAAATTCAAAAAGAAAATTAGTTCAACTTTTAAAAAGTGATAATTTAAGAGAAAAAAAGTATAATGAAAAAATTATTTCTAAAATTTTGTCTTTAAAAGACGAAAAATTAATAGAAAAATTTTTATATTATTGCGATTTATCAGATGAATTTTTAGAAAATGCTACAGAATATCAAATTATAGAACAAATTTTAATTTGTTATGAGAATTTCGAAAAAAATAATTTTAACGAAAAAAATTAAAAAAATTGGCATTTTTTTGGAAAAAATTTTTTATTAATTTAAAATCATTAAAAAATTGGCATTTTTATCAAAAAAATTTTTTTTAATTAATTTAAAATCGCAAAAGATTGGCATTTTGGACGAATTTTGAAAAAAAATTTTTTTTTTCAAATTAAAAAATGTTGAAAATTTGGACAATTTTTGAAAAAAAATTTTTTTTTAACATTGGTATTCTTTTTTAACACCAATGTTGTTTTACGATTTTTTAAAAATGTTGAAATTTTGGACGAATTTTGAAAAAAATTTTTTTTATTTTAAATCAAAAAATATTAAAATTTTGGGCATTTTTTGATTTTTTTTTTTTGATAATTCAAAATCATTAAAATATTTGCGTTTTTTGAAAAAAATATTTTTTTTAATTTTAGAATCATTAAAAATTGTCGTTTTTTTGAAAAAAATATTTTTTTAATAATTTAAAAATCATAAAAAATTGCCGTTTTTTTGAAAAATATTTTTTTTTAATAATTTAAAAATAATAAAAAATTGCCGTTTTTTGTAAAAAATTTTTTTTTTAATAATTTAAAATTCATAAAAAATTGTCATTTTTTATCAAAAAATTTTTTTTTATTATTAATTTAAAATCATTAAAAAATTGTCATTTTTTATCAAAATTTTTTTTTTATTATTAATTTAAAATCATTAAAAAATTGTCATTTTTTATCAAAAATTTTTTTTTATTATTAATTTAAAATCATTAAAAAATTGTCATTTTTATCAAAAAAAATTATTGTTTCAAAAAAATCGTAAAAAATTGGCATTTTTTTTGAAAAAACTTTTTCAATCTTTATAAACCTAATTTTTAGGTTTTTTATAATTTTTATTAAATTTTAAAAATCATTTAAAAATTTAATATCACTAATTCTAAGACCTATTAATTCTTCAAGGAGCAAATAAGAATTTCTAAACTCCATTTTAGTTTTTTCATATTGAGCCATAGAATTTGAAATTAAACTAATTACACTGGTATATTCTGAAAGCGAAATTTCTGCATTTTTAAATTGTTCTTCTGCAAGTTGTTTTTGTACTAATTGTGCTTGAAATAATTGACTTTGAATATCTAATAATTTTTGTGATAAAACAACTTTATTATAAGATTTCAAAACATCTACCCTAATGGAATTAATTATAATTTCTCTTTTTAATTTTTGTGATTTTATTTTTTCATTTGCAATTAATAATTTTTTTTTATTGTCAGCAATGGTTTTTAAATCTACAGAAAGCCTCAAACTGACAGAAAAAGAAGATGAAATAGATGATGTTTCTTCGCTTGTAAAATAACCTCCTTCGTCGTCGAAATAACCTGTATTTCCAGTGGAACCGTAGCTAAATTGAAATTGAGGTTTAATAAATTTCAACCATTCTGTTTTTATTAGCTCTTTTTTATATTTTTCTGATAAAATAAAAGTTTCCTGTTGTTTTAACAATGGAGAGTTTACAATGGCAGAATCTATTAAAGATTCTAATGATGGAATTTCTAAAATTGTTTTTTCCTGCGAGAAAATGATATTGCAAAATATAAGAGAAATAAATAAAAATGTAATTTTTTTTTTCATAAAAATGTAATTTTTTTATTGCAAATTAAAAAAAAATTTTTTCAAAAAAATGCCAAAAATTTTTAATTTTAAATGGAATTATAAAATTTTCAACGATTTTTAATTTTTTTTATTAAAAAATTTGGCATTTTTGAAAAAAATTTTTTTTTATGATAAAATCTAATATAGTATTTTCTTCTTTAAAAAGAACTTATAAAGTTTTGCCAATTCATTTTAGAAAAAAGAGTGTTTTTGCTGTATTTCTTTTGCTTATAAATTCTATTTTAGAAGTTGCTGGATTAGCGTCAATTTTACCTCTTTTAACGATTATTTTAAAAGAAAATATTATTCATACAAATGAAAAAATAAATTTTTTTTATAATTTTTTTGATTTTACAAATGATAATTTGTTTATAGTTTTTATTGCGGGAATAGTCGTTGTAATTATTATTATAAAAAATATTTTTTCTTTGATAATTAGCCGTTATCAAATAGCCTTTTCTTTTTCTATTATGGAAAATTTTGCATTAAGATTACATAAATTATATTATGAAAAAGGTTTTATTTATTTCAAACAAAATAATTCTAATTTTATAATGAGAGATACTTTTGGTATTCCCCAAAGATTTGCCAGTTCAATTGTTATGGGAATTATAAATCTATTAAATGAATTTATTGTTTTAATTTTAATTTTAATTGGAATTGTATTATATTCACCCGGAGCTTTGATGATAATAAGCTTTACAATGCTTCCTGTATTTTTAATTTCTTATAAATTAACAAAAAATAAAATTAAAAAAATTGGAGAAGAAATTAATGAAGTTGTACCTGAATTAAATAGAAATCTTGTAGAAAGTGTTTTTGGATATGTTGATATTCTTATTTCCGGAACTTTTGATTTCTTTTATAATAAAATAAAAAATAAGATAAAACCTTATACGAATCTTAGAGTAAAACGTAGTGTTTTTAATCTTGCCCCAACGAAAATTATAGAGTCTTCTATGGTTTTGTCAATTTTTGTAATTATTTTTTATGGATTATTTTTTATGCCAGAAAAAGAAAATTTGATTTCTTTGATTGGTATTTATACACTTGCTGCTTATCGCATTATGCCATCTATAAATAGAATTGCTGTTGCTTTAAATAGAATTACAGAAAACCAATATAATTTTGATGTGATTGAGCAATTAAATATTGAAAAAAATTTTAACAATGAAAATAATTTAAAAGAAATAAATTTTAATAATGAAATTTCTTTAAAAAATGTAAATTTTAAATATCCTGAGGCAAAAGAAAATATTTTAACAAATTTTAATTTAAAAATAAAAAAAGGCGAAATTATTGGAATAATTGGAAAATCTGGAAGAGGAAAAACTACTTTGATGAATATTTTACTTGGTTTATTGGAAATAAATTCTGGGAATTTAGAAATTGATAATGTCAAATTGGATAAAAATACGGTAAATGATTGGCAAAAAAAATTAGCTTACGTTCAACAAGAAGTTTATTTATTAGATGCAAGTTTTGCAGAAAATATTGCTTTTGGTTTAGATAAAAAAGAAATTGATTATGATAAATTAAAAAAAGTTGTAAAATCAGCAGGTTTAGAAGATTTTGTCAAACAATTACAAGAAGGTTTATATAGTAATGTTGGACAAAGAGGTTCAAAACTTTCAGGCGGACAAAGACAAAGAATAGGAATTGCAAGAGCCTTATACTTTGGAGCAGAAGTTTTGTTTTTTGACGAAGCAACTTCATCATTAGATGAAGAAACAGAAAAAGAAATTACAAAATCTATAGAAAAATTATCTGAAAAAAATTTAACAATGATAATTATTGCTCACCGTGAAAGCACTTTAAAAAGTGCTGATAGAATTATTAAAATATAAAAAAAATTGCAATTTTATAAAATTGCAATTTTTTTTATATTTTATTTTTTATTAGCAAAACTATTAACATCCTTAGCTACTTTATGTTTGCTAACTTTTAATCTCATTTTATTTTCTACTTCTAAAATTAAAACGTCTTTTTTTATTTCGGCAACTTTTCCATAAATTCCTCCTTCAGTAATAACTTCATCACCTTTTTTTAAATTATCACGGTAAACTCGTAATTCTTTTTGTTTTTTCATTTGTGGTCTTATCATAAAAAAATAAAAAACAAAAATTACCATAATTAAAGGAATAAACGACATATAAGGATTTTCTCCACTTTGTGATGCTAATAAAATAAAATTAAACATATTATATTCTTTAATATTTATAAAAAAAAGCAAAATTATAAAATCATTTTAAATAAAAAATTTTTTATAATATTTTTTCAAAGATTTCAAGAAATTTTATCAAAATTTGAAAAATTATATATGTTATTTTTTGCTATTTCATAGGAACATTATTCACTATTTTATTTAAATTTTAATAAAAAAAGCAAATTCATCAGAAATAAAAAATTGAAAATCTTTTATAATTTTTTCTAAAAATATATCAAGCTGTACAAACCTAAATTTTTTTGAAAAAATGCCACTTTTTTGAACTTGTATATTAAAAAAATTTATTGAAAATAAATTTTTCCAAAAAACGCCGAAATTTTACGAATTTATAAAAAATTTTTTCCAAAAAACGCCGAA
>JAOZVH010000008.1 GCA_029938235.1 Bacteroidales bacterium | reverse complement strand
TTCAAAAATCGTCCAAAATTTCAACATTTTTTAATTTCAAAATAAAAAAATTTTTATTTAAAAAACGCCCAAAATTTCAATGTTTTTTAATTTCAAAATAAAAAATTTTTTTCAAAAATCGTCCAAAATTTCAACATTTTTTAATTTCAAAATAAAAAAATTTTTATTAAAAAAACGCCCAAAATTTCAATATTTTTTAATTTCAAAATAAAAAATTTTTGGACGATTTTTGAAATTTTTTTTTATTATAAATTTAAAAAATATAAAATACATTTTCATTAACATTAGAAATTCCTATTTATATTTTTTTTTTGATTTTTTTTTTTAATATTGAATTTTAAAAAAATTTTTAATGGATATTTTAGAAAAATTAAAAGCAGAAAATACGCCTCTTGGAAAATACCAAAATGTAGGGCACGGTTATTATACTTTTCCAATTTTAGAAGGTGAATTAAATCCACATATGATTTTCAACGGAAAAAAAGTTTTAAATTGGAGTTTGAATAATTATATAGGATTAGCAAATCATCCAGAAGTGCGAAAAGCCGACGAAAAAGGTGCAAAAGATTGGGGAATGGCATACCCTATGGGAGCAAGAATTATGACGGGACAAACAAAAGAGCATTACGAATTGGAAAATTTACTTGCCGAATTCGTTAAAAAAGAAGATGCTTATTTATTAAATTATGGTTATCAAGGTATGGTTTCTATAATTGATGCAGTCGTAGATAGGAATGATATTATTGTTTATGATTCGGAATCTCACGCTTGCATAATGGACGGTTTGCGTTTGCATATTGGTAAACGTTTTGTTTTTAAGCATAATGATATGGACAGTTTGAAAGTTCAATTAAAAAGAGCAAAAAAATTATCCGAAAAAACAAACGGCGGAATTCTATTAATTACAGAAGGAGTTTTTGGAATGGCAGGTGACCTCGCAAATTTAAAAGGAATAATAGAATTAAGAAAAGATTTTAAATTTTTATTATTGGTAGATGACGCTCACGGTTTTGGAACTATGGGAAAAAACGGTGCTGGAACTGGAGAGTTTTTTGATTTACAAGATGAAATAGATTTGTATTTTGCAACTTTTGCAAAATCTATGGCTGGAATAGGTGCATTTATTGCAGCGAAAAAAGATGTTATTACATATTTAAGGTATAGTTTACGCTCACAAATTTTTGCGAAATCTCTTCCTATGGCTATGGTTTTTGGTGCTAAAAAGCGTCTGGAATTATTAAAAAGTGAGAATATTCTAAGGGAAAAACTTTGGGAAATTGTAAATGCTTTACAAAAAGGTTTAAAAGATGCAGGTTTTAATCTTGGAAATACTCAGTCTCCGGTAACTCCGGTTTTTTTCTCTGGAAATGTTGCACAAGGAACTAATGTTCTTATGGATTTAAGAGAAAATTATAATATTTTTTGTTCTATAGTTGTTTATCCGGTAGTTCCTAAAGGCGTGATTATGTTGCGTTTAATTCCAACAGCTGCACACACATTAGAAGATGTAGAATATACTATAAAAGCTTTCAAAGAAGTTGGTAAAAAACTTAAAACAGGAAAATATGACACTGAGGAAGTAATGGCAAAATAATAAAATTTTAATAAAATTTTTCGCATTATTATTACAATTTTTTATGAAAATTGTAATAATTTTAAATGTTAAATAAAATTTTATTAAAAAATTTTTCTCAAATATCTTTTGTATTTGCTTTAAAAATGTTTAATCAATTGATAATTTTTTCTTTTATAGCACATATTTTTTCCATAGAAGAATTTGGATTTATTGGTTTTTCAATAACAATTTCAACCATAGTAGCAAATATTATTGATTACGGTTATCGTTTAAAAGTTGTAAAAGATATTGCAGGAAATGAAATAAAAAATATTTTTTCCTATTTTCATAGGATTTTTTTATTGAAAATTATTTTTTCTATATTTTCTTTATTATTAATATTAATTTATTTTCTTTTAAGAGATTTTACCAATTATGAATTAATATTTTTTTCTTTATTAATTATTTCTTCTTCATTCATAAGTTTTTCTAATTTATTTGCGTCTTATTTTCAAGCAAAAAAAAATTTTAAAATAGAATTATTTAGTAATTTTATTTTATCATTTTCTTTATTTTTATACTTAATATTAATTTTTTTTTATAAAAATTTCCTTTTATTAAGTGTTTTTTATTTAATTGGTTCTGTTGGAATGTTCATTTATTCTTTTAATATTTTTTTAAAAAAAAATCAATTTTTATTAAAAAAATTTTTTTCATATAAAAAAAGCGATTTTTTTTTATTAAAAAAAGAAATTATAGAGGCTTTTCCCTTTTCTGTTCATGTTATAATTAGCACTTTTTTTGCAAATATAGATATTGTTTTTGTAGAAAATTTTTGTAATAGGCAAGAGCTTGGAATTTATCAAGCATTTATAAAGATCATTTTTGGAATGACGATATTTAGCAGCATAGCAAGTACTTTTTTAATGCCTTTAATTAGCGAAAAAATTAATAATTTTAAAAAAAGTTTTCACAATAAATTAGTTTTTTACAACAGAATTTTAATTGGAATTTTTATATTTAGTTCTATTATATTTTATATTTTTTCCGATTTTTTTATAAAAATTCTTTTTGGAAAAGATTTTTTAGAGATTAATAAAATTTTATTTTACATAATTTTTATTGTTTTTTCTAAATATTTCGCTTTAATTCCGAGTATAATAATTACTTCTTCTGGAAATCAAATGCAAAGAGTAAAAGCATTATTATTTGTTTTAATTTTAAATATTATTTTGTATTTTATTTTCGTTCCTTATGGTTTTATTTACGCAATAAAAATAACAACTTTCGGAAATTTTATTACAAGTATTTTATATTTATTTTTTTCTTTTAAAATAATTAAAAATTTTCTTCTTTTTAAGAAAAAAAATTATAAATCCATAAAAAAATGACGTTTTTTTCAAAATTTTTTCTATAAATTATAGAAAAACATTAAAATTTTGTCGTTTTTTTGAAAAAAATTTTTTATTTTGAAATTAAAAAACATTAAATTTTTTTGCATTTTTTGAAAAATTTAATAATTTAAAATCATTAAAATTTTGGCATTTTTTGAAAAAAATTTTTTTTTTAATTAAAATTTACAATAATTATTTTATGTATTTTTTTTTATGTTCATTTAAAACTTGTAAAATAGGTAAAAAAACAGATTTATTTTCTATGAGAGATTTTTTTGATGCAGAAATTTGTATTTTATAAAAAACGCCCTCTTTTACAAATGCCTTTTCATAATTTTTAATTTGGTTAATTTCTTTTAATTTCTCGAAAATATTTTCTTTATTATCTCCTCCTATCATATATTTGAATGGAAAAAATTTTTCTTCGTCTATTTTATAAACTTGCACATTTATTCCTAAATCGTCTAAATTTTTGAACTTTGAAATTAAACGATTAGATGCCATAATTTGAATTTTATAAATAGTATCTTTTTTTATAAAAGAGTTTTCGAAATTTTTAATTTTTTTTATCTCTTCAAGAAGAGATTCTACTCTTTTCAAAGAATAATCTTCTCCAACTGTATATTTATATTTAAAATCTTTTCTTGGGTCAATTTCTTCTTTTATTAAAAGATAAGTGTCCTTTTGAATTAAAATTCTATTTTTTTTCCCAAGTAAATTTTCATATTTTTTCAAAGCAAAATTATAATTCATTAATCTACTAACTCTCAAATATTCTTTTAAATTTCCCTTATTTCCATTTATCATTAAATTTTTATTAATTTCATTAAATTTTTTTTCTAAAATATTTATATGTTTTTTTTTATTTAATTTTTTTCTATAATTTTTAATTTTTTTCCAATATTTCTTAAAATTTTTTTTACCTGAGTACATTTTAATTGCTTTTTTTAGAGATGCATGATTTGTTTTTCCTTCTCTATAATATTTCAAATATCTTCCTACAGCATCAATATTTAATAAAATATTAAATCTATCGTCATATTTTAATAATTTTTGCAAATTATTTTTATTATTTTTAATTATTCTTTTTAATAATTGCCCATGTTTTTCGCAAACAAAATTGCAATTTTTATTACAAATGGTTTTTAAACCAAAAGCTTCTGCTGTAATTCCTTGCATGTGGCAAATTCCAAGTCCACCGTCATTTTGTCCATTTGGTAAAATTTTTACGCCGCCAGTTTCTTGCATTATCATTGCCATTATTAAATTTTTTGGAAGTCTATAATGCTCTTCCACCAAATCTGTAATATTTTTAAAACGTAAACTTCTCAGCATTTTCCCATAAAAACCTTTTGCTCCAAACTCATCTACTTCACCTATCATTTTTAAATTTTGAAATACTGGGTCTCCATAAATTTTTTTATAAGTGTAATCAAATTTTGGAATATCTTTTAGAAATGGTTCTAAATTCTGTGCGAATGAAAAAAATATATTTTGAGAAAAACAAAATACTAATAAGTATTTAAAAAAAAATATTTTCATAAAAAAAATTTTTTCAAAAAACGTCATTTTTTTTTAATTTCAAAAAAATATAAAAAATTATAATTTTTTTTTATAATTTATTTTATATTTGCAATAAATAAAATTTAAAAAAATGAATAATAAAACAAATAATTCGGAATATATTATAATTCCCAATCCTATTTATGATGTGGTTTTTAAATATTTAATGCATATGATGATTCGCAATGATAATATTGTCAAATTGATAAATGAAAAAATTGTACATCTTGATTTTCGCCCACTTAGACATGCTATAAAAAAACAGATTATGAAAATATCGCTCAAATTGAGAGCTTAAAAAATAAAAAATATAAAAAAACAAAAAATAAAATATTAGATTTGAAAGAACTTTCCGTAATAGAAAAAAATTAGGAAATAAAAATTAATATCCAAAAACTAAAAAGATATAAGATTATTCCATCTTGATTTCACTGCAATAATTGAATTGGAAGATGGTACTAAGAGATGGTAATGATAGAATTACAAAATCAGAAGAGGTAAGCGATATTTTTAGATTTTAGAATATATTTGCTCTAATTTAATGAAAAAGAGAAAAATATCTGTCATAGACACTAAACTAATAATAAAAAAACAATAGATCTTATTACCGTATAATACCAATATTTATTTTAAATTTTACCATAGAAAATGAGATAAAAGATCTTGTGATAAAAACAAAAACTCTAAAAAATGGAATATTTACAAATAAAAATTTTCATTCGAAAAACAAATTTATTGATGAATTATAACGAAATTTATGTTGTACAATTACCTTATTTAAATATTGTTAAGAAATTTTCCATTAAAAGTGATGAATATAAAAATAAGTTATATGCTCTATTAAAAATATTTGACTAGGATGCTGTTATTAAAACAACGAACATCGTTTACGTACGGTAGAAAAATTTTCCCAAAATCATTTATAGAGTTTTAAAAAGAAACAAAACTGCCGACATAGATAATCCGCATTTGGAAAAGCAAATGAGAGCTAAGATGCTTATAAAGAATTTTGAAAGAGAGGGATAATAAAATATCTTTTATAAATCTAAATATTAGAAAAAAATAAAGAACTCGGAGAAAAAAGTAAAGAACTTTATAAAGAAAAAAAAATTGTTATAAAAACATACAAAGAATTAGGGAAAAAAAACAAAGAACTCGGGGAAAAAAATAAAATGATAATAGAATTAGCAAAAACCTTAAAAGAAAATAATGTCTCAATTTCTATAATTATGAATAAAACAAAATTATCTATGGAAGAGATTAAAAAATTATAATAAATGAAAATTTATTTTCTGATAAAAACAAATGAATTTACAATAAAAAAATTTTTCAAAAAATTCGTCCGAAATTTTAATATTCTTATAATTTAAATTAAAAAAAAAAATTCAAATGTCGCCAAAAATTTTATAAATAAATTATAAAATTTTTGGCATTTTTTTGAAAATTTTTTTTTAATTCCTCATTTCTTATTTTAGTTTTCCTTTAGGATTAGCAATTGTTTTTCTCATGGAGGTATCTGCTTGAATATTATCCATTTTATAATAATCCATAATTCCAAGATTTCCACTTCTAAAAGCTTCTGCCATTGCTTGTGGAACTTCTGCTTCTGCTTCTATAACTTTTACTCTTGCTTCCTGAGATTTTGCTTTCATTTCTTGTTCTTCTGCTACTGCCATTGCTCTTCTTTCTTCTGCTTTTGCCTGTGCAACTTTTAAATCGGCTTCTGCTTGGTCAGTTTGTAATTCTGCACCTATATTTTTTCCAATGTCAATATCAGCAATATCTATGGATAAAATTTCAAATGCTGTTCCTGAATCAAGACCTTTCGCAAGAACTAATTTTGAAATTGAATCTGGATTTTCCAATACAACTTTATGAGAACCCGATGAACCTATAGATGAAACTATACCTTCTCCAACTCTTGCAAGTATTGTTTCTTCTCCTGCTCCACCAACTAATTGTTTTATATTGGCTCTAACTGTAACACGAGCTTTAGAAATTAATTGAATTCCGTCTTTTGCTACTGCTGTTACTGGCGGCGTATCAATAACTTTCGGATTTACAGACATTTGTACTGCTTCGAAAACATCTCTACCAGCAAGATCTATTGCTGTTGCCATTTTAAAATTCAATTCTATATTCGCTTTCTCGGCAGAAACCAAAGCATGAACAACCTGCTCAACTTGTCCTCCGGCAAGAAAATGTGCTTCCAATTCATCACGATTTAAAACTATTCCAGCTTTTGTGCCTTCTATCAAAGCTCTAACGATTACAGAAGGGGGCACTTTCCTCCATCTCATTAAAATTAATTGTAAAAGCGAAATATTTACACCAGAAACTAAGGCAGAAAACCATAAACCAATTGGAATAAAATATAAAATTATCCACAATCCAGCAAGTGATAAAAATCCCGTAATTAACATTCCAAAACTATCTTCCATAATTTATTTTTTTAATTTTACTAAAATTTGATTTTTTAAAATTTCTATAATTATTACTTTTTTATCTGTATCTATAAATCCATCTATAGATTTTCCTTCAAAAAATTTATTTTTGATAAGAACTTTTCCTATAGGATTTAAAGTTCCAACAGTTATTCCAATGTCATTAATATCTATTTTTTCTTTCTCAATGACATTCACTTTACTTTTTATTTTTGTATCTAAACCAATTTTTAACCACATTTTATTTTTTAAAATGACAAAAATACCTATAAAAAACAAAATAAAAACTGAGAAAATAGTATAATTTCCAATATCATTGCCGTAATTTTGATAAGATAAAATAATCCCACTTATCACAGAAATAAAACCGAGAAAACCTAGGAAAAAAACTGTTATTAAAAACTCAAATAATATTAAAATTATTCCAAAAATAATTAAAAATAATATAATAAAAAACATACTTTATTTTCTAATACTTACAGTTAAACCTCTTATTTTTAATTTCTTACTCATCATCTCTAAGTTTTTCTTTGCTCCTTTTTTAACATCGCATTCTCCAATATGATGAGTTATAAAGGTACATTGTTCCGCTTGAACTTCACTGTGGCTACAAATTTCCATTAAACTATTACTGACATATTTGAAAGTATTATATTTATCATTGTGAAGAATTAAAAAATATATTTCAGAACTCTTTTTGTTTAAAAATTTAATTTTATTTTCTAATTTATTTTTCATAATATTTAAAAAAATTTTTATAAAAATATATATATTTTTATAATAAAAAAATTTTTTTTTAAAAAACATAATTTTTTTATTATTTGTAATTTATAAAAAATAAATTAATATAAAAATGAAAAATTATTTTGCAATTTTAAAAAGAATATATGGAAAAATATATAGGATTTCATTATTTATTTTAACTGCTCTAATTATACTTTATTTTTTTCCAAAAGAAGGTAAATTTAAATATGAGTTTCAAAAAGGAAGTCCTTGGCTACACGAAAATTTAAATGCTCCGTATAATTTTCCAATTTATAAATTTAGTGAAGAGCTAGGAATAGAAAGAGATAGCATAGAAAAAGAAATAAAACCATATTTTAAATATGACAATAAAATTTTTTATGCAAAACAAATGGATAATTTTAGGAAAAAATTTAAACAAAAATGGGAAGATGATATAAAAATTTATGACAGTTTGCAAGAAAAAAAACAAAATAAACTATTAAAAAATAACAGAGCAAAAATTTTTTATAATAAATTGCGAGAAAAATATGAGGAAGAAATTATAGGCGAGTTAGAATTTATTTATGAAAAAGGAATAATAGAAATTCCTGACGAGTTGGATAAATTAAATCAAAATAAAAGTAGAGATATTCCAATTGTAATAATAAAAAATAAAGTTGCCGAAGAATATGACCTGTGGGAAGTTTTTACAGAAAAAACCGCTTATGAATATATTTTAAGATTTGTGAAACAAAAAAGAAAAAATTGGAAAGATAATAATTCAAAACTAATAGGAAGAGAAACGAAATTTTTTGAAAAACTAAATATAAATAATTTTCTAAAATCTAATATATTTTATGATAAAAAAACCACGAAAAGAATAAAGAAAGTTCTCATAGAAGAAATTTCTTTGACAAGCGGAATGATACAAGTTGGAGAGAGAATAATTTCAAATGGAGATATAGTTACAGAAAAAAAATATAAAATATTAGAATCCCTCAGACAAGAATATGAAGCAAATCTTGGAAATTTAAATAGTTTTTATTTGATTTTATTTGGACATTTTATAATTGTTGCATCAACACTTTTAATTTTATATATATTTTTAGTGAATTTTCGTAAAGATGTATTGAGAAGTAATAAAGAAACAACATTTATTTTATTTTTACCAACTTTAATGGTTGGAATTACTCATTTAGTAATAAAATTTAACTTTTTAAATGTTTATGTAATACCTTATGTTTTACTTCCGATAATTATAAGAACTTTTTATACAAGTCGTTTTGCTTGGTTTGTACATCTTTCAACAATTCTAATTATATCTTTTCTGGTACCAAATGGTTTAGAATTTATGTTTATACAGTCAATAGTTGGAATAATAGCAATTTTTACTTTAAAATATATGCACAGAAGAGGACAACTTTTTATAACCTCTCTTCTTAGTTTTACTACTTATGGAATAGTTTATTTCGGTATAGCAATTATGCAAGAAGGAGATATTTCAAAAATAGATTTTTCTCATTATGCTTGGTTTGCTGGAAGTTCGTTATTATTATTAACATCTTATCCATTAATTTATTTATTTGAGAAAATGTTTGGTTTTTTATCTGATATAACTTTAATGGAAATTTCAGATACAAACCACCCATTATTAAGAAAACTTGCACAACGTTGTCCGGGAACTTTTCAACATAGCATGCAAGTTGGCAATCTTGCAGAAGAAGTTATTTATGAATTAAAAAATGCAAATCATTTACTTGTCAGAACCGGAGCATATTTTCATGATATTGGAAAAATAGAAAATCCAGATTTATTTATAGAAAATCAAGTTACAGGAATAAACCCACATGGAAAATTAGATTTTCAAAAAAGTGCTGAAATTATTATAAGTCATGTTGAAAATGGAATTAAATTGGCAGAAAAATATAATATCCCAAATCAAATTATAGATTTTATAAGAACACATCACGGAACAACGAAAGTGCAATATTTTTTACGCTCTATGAAAAAGAAATATCCAAATAAAAAAATAGATGAAAGTAAATTTACTTATCCAGGAATAAAACCATATTCTAAAGAAACAGCAGTTTTAATGATGGCAGATTCAGTAGAAGCGGCTTCCAGAAGTTTGAAAGAATATTCTAAAGAAAGTATTAGTAATCTCGTAGAAAATATTATTAATTATAAAATTGATGAAGAACAATTGACAGAATCTAATATTACTTTCAAAGAAATAACAACAATTAAAAGAATTTTTAAAAAAAAATTAGAAAATATATATCACGGAAGAATAGAATACCCTAATGAATAATTTTTAATGAGGAATGAAGAATTTAAAAAATTAATAATTCCTTCATTATTCATTCCTCATTAAAAATCCTTCATTCCTAATTTCTTATTTTTTTGATATACTTTTTGCTAACCCAACCTTCTACTTTTGTTCTAACTTTATACCAATTATTTTCAGTTTCAATAATATCTAATTTAGTTCCCTTTTTTAAAGGGTCTGCAATTTTTTCTGCACGAGAAGAAGCATCTTCTCTAATATTAAGAATATTTGCAGTAACTTCAGCATCATATTCTTCATCAGAGTTATCTTGCAAAACATATTTCTTATAAACCCAACCAACAATTTCTGCTTTGACTTTATACCAATAACCCTTAGTTTTTAAAACCTCTACTTTTGTTCCTCTTGGTAAACCGTTTTCTACAACTTTTTTACCATCAAGATTATTATCCGAACGAATATTTAAAACACTGGTTACTACAACTCCATTTTCAATACCTTTGAAAACATAATTTCTTAATTCCTCTAATGGAAATGCTGGACCTGGATCAGTTTTTCTTCCTCTGGAAACATCTTCATGACCTAATATAAATTTTATATTATAAGCCTTAGAAATTGCTTCGCAAACATCAAAAACAGTATTAACTTGTTCATCTGTATATTTTTCCCAGTATAATAAACCTCCACCGTTTCTATGTCTTGCTTTCAAAACATCTTTTTTCGGAACAACTTCTCCAAACCAAGTTTTGTAAACTCCATCTTTTTTTGTAAGAAGTCCAAAATTATCTATCTCTATACCTATGGATAAACCATTAAAACTTCTCCTGCCACCATAATAACTACGTCCAGCATGCCAAGTTTTAATGTCAAATTCAGCCATTTGTGTTAATTTCCCATCTTTACCAATTACTAAGTGAGAGGAAGCTCTTGCTTTTGGATTGGTAAAATACTTAACAACTCTATCAGCATTTACTCCGGCTGTATAGTGAATAATTATGGTATCTGGTGTTATTTTCCCACCAATATTTGGGGTTTTTACAAAAGACCTTATCCTATAATCTCCTGTCAACTTATCTCTTCTAACTTGCATAATTTTTTATTCTATTAGTTTTATAGATTCTAATTTTGTTACTATACCATTAACTTCTTCTCCGGTTTCTACGTCTATTACTAATCCATCTTTTTCTATATAAATAATAGAAAATTTTTTTCCAATAAATTTTTTATTTGCTGTATGTCCGTCTTCAGAAATAAAATTATAAGAAATTAAAGTATTAACAACTTTTTCTTTAAATTCAAAATTTTCATTATTTGAATCCTTCATATAAATAATTATATCGCCATCAATGGCTACAGCATCTTCAAAAATTAAATCTGCTTTTAATTTTTCCATTTCTGGTTTACAAGCAGAAATAAAAAAAAAAGCAAATAAAATTAAAAAAAAATTTAATGTTTTCATACAGAAAGATACTTTTGAGTAACCCAACCTTCAACAAATACACCAACTTTTAACCATTCATTTTCCTGGTCAATTATATCTACTTCTGTTCCCTTAGAAAGAGGATTAGCAACCTTAGATGCACCAGCTTGTGGTTTAGAGCGAATATTTAATGTGTTAGCGGTAATAACTCCGTCTGCTTCTTCGTCAGAATTATTTTGATTAACATATTCCTTAGAAATCCAACCAACAACTTCTGTTTTTACTTTTACCCAGCCGTTTTCTTCTTCAATAATTTTCACTTCGTGATCCTTTTTTAATGGGTCAGCAACTTTATCACCGTTTGGTTTAGAACGAATATTTAATGAAGTAACATTTACTTTACTAACTTTCCCGTCTAATTTACGTTTTATGTAAATTAATTTTTCTTTTCCCGGAGAAACTTTTAACAAATTGTTTCTCATATCATCTAATGGAAAAGCTGGACCTGGATCTAATTTTCTTTTGGGAGCAATTTCCTCATGTCCAAGAATATATTTTATATTATATTCATTAACTAATGCTTCACATAAATCATAAACTGCTTGTGTACAAGCATCTGGATATTTCATCCAAGGCTTTTTGCGTCCTCCATTTCTATGAACTCCCCAAAAAATATCTCCCTCTGCCACAGACTTAGGATTACTCCTATTAGCATTATACCAAGTTACATAACCATTTCCCTTAGGATTTTTAAGAAGATAACCTGGATTATCTATTTCTATTCCTATGGAATATTTATTGAAACCAGACCTATTTCCATAAGCACTACGTCCAGCATGCCAAGTTTGAGTGTTACATTTTGCAAGCTGTGTAATATCGCCATCTTTCCCAACAACAAAATGAGCAGAAACTTTAGTCCTACTGTTTGTTAAAACATTAACTGCAGCTTTAGAACTACCACCAGCAGTATAATGTATGATAATTGTATCTGGACTAAGCGCCCTTCTCCCTCCATTAGGAGTTTGCTTATAGGCTTGAATACGATTATCACCGTCTATTTTATGATTAACTATTTTCATAATAATTCCTATTTAAAGATTTTCAAATTTAATGTTTTTTTTTAAAAAAAAAATATATTTTCAAAAAATGACATTTTTTTTAATTTTTTAATTTTTAAAATTTTTATTAAATTTGTAAAAATTTATTTTTAATAAAATTATATGGTTAGAAAACTAATAAATTGGACAGAGAAATATAGTGTTTTTTATGAGGAAATTGATGAACAACATAAAAAACTTATTGATATGATAAATGAATTATATGATTCATTTACCAACGGTAAAGCAAATGAAATTCTTGAAGAAATTATCCTAAGAATGATAAAATACACTGATTATCATTTTAAAACAGAAGAAAAATATTTTGCAGAATATTCTTTTTCTGATGAAAAAGAACACATTAAAGAGCATGAAAAATTTGTATCAGAAGTGAGTAAATTTTATGAAGATTTTAAAAAAAAAGATTTAAATCTTAGTTATGATCTTATGAACTTTTTAAGAACTTGGCTTTTGAAACATATTTTAGGCTCTGATAAAAAATATGCTAATGAGTTTAAATTAAAAAATATTAAAGAACTTTAATTAATTTACAAATATTCAATAAATTTTAATTTATTGAATATTTGTAAAAAAAATTGTAAATTGAGAAAAAAAAAAAAATTAAAAAGAGCAATCAAAAGATTAAAGAAAAAAATTTTTTTAAGAAAAAAAATCAGTGAAGATTTTAAAAAGTTAAAAAAAAGGAATAAAGAGATAAAATCTTTTATAATAGAATATCATATAAAAAACAAAAAGATAAAAAAAGAATTAGAAAAAAAAGCAGAAAATCAAAATATTCTTAATCAAAAACTTTTTGCACAAAGCCTTGAAATAGACCAAAGAAATTTTGAAGTTGAAGAATATTCACATGAATTAAAATCAAAAAATGAAAAATTAAAAGAGTCTAACGAAATTATTTTAGAAAATGAAAAAGAAATTAAAAAACAATATAATAAATTAATTTTACAAAAGAAAATTATAGATGATAATCATAAATCTATAAAAGACAGCATAAATTATGCAAAAAAAATACAAAATGCTATTTTAACTTCTAAAATATGTGTTGATAAAATGTTTGATAATTTTATCTTATATTTGCCAAAACAAACAGTTAGCGGAGATTTTTATGTTTTTAGAAAAATTGGAAAATATAAAATTTTTACAATTGCTGATTCTACTGGACATGGTGTTCCCGGAGCTTTTATTACAATTTTAGGAATTAATTTTATTAACAGTATTTTAGATGAAAAAAACCTAAAAAAGCCATCTGAAATATTAGAAATCCTAAGAGAAAATTTTAAAAAAGTTTTCAAATTTTCTGAGCAAAAAGATGGAATGGATATTGTTTTTTGTATTTTTAATACCAAAACAAATATTTTAGAATTTTCCGGAGCAAACAATCCTTTAATTTTAATTCGAGATGAACAATTAATTGAATATAAAGCTGTTAAAAACCCAATAGGTTTCTATTACAAAGAAAAAAAATTTATTAACAATAAAATTGAAATTAAAAAAAATGATACAATATATTTGTATTCTGATGGTTTTCAGGATCAATTTGGTGGAGCAAAAAATTCTAAATTTCAATCTAAAAGATTTAAAAATTTATTATTAAAAATTCACAAATTGGATATGCAAAGTCAAAAAAATAAATTAAAAAAAAAATTTTTTAATTGGAAAGGGAAATATCAACAAATTGATGATATTTTAATTGCTGGAATAAATTTTTAATGTAGAAATTTAAACAAAGGATTTTTTATAAAAAAAAATTTTCCTCCAAAATGACGTTTTTTTTAATGAATTTTAAAAAAAAATTTTTTTCTCCAAAATGACGTTTTTTTTAATGAATTTTAAAAAAAAATTTTTTTCTCCAAAATGACGTTTTTTTTAATGAATTTTAAAAAAAAATTTTCCTCCAAAATGACGTTTTTTTTAATGAATTTTAAAAAAAAATTTTTCTCCAAAATGACGTTTTTTTTTAATGAATTTTAAAAAAATTTTTCTCCAAAATGACGTTTTTTTATAAAAAAAAAATTAATAGAACAAAATTGTTCGTTTTCGTACATAATTATTGTTTTTATGTACTGATTTGGAACAATATAAAATTGTTTTTTTATTATTAAATCTTTCATTTTCAAACACTTATGATCTTTGGCACAAAAATAGTAAACATTATAATAAAAGGAAAAAAATTTTTTAATAAAAAAAGAAAAAAAAATGAAAACTCTATTTAATACTTTGAAAATAACGGCTATTTTTTGTTTTATTTTTGTATTTACTTTAAGGTCAAATTCTCAGGAAAAAACAATACCAGGAGGAGGTCAAGATGAAATATTAATATCTTTACCAAATTTAGATGTACCAAATTCTGATATTACAGATCCTGTTCCTGTAAATCCAGGAACTTCTATTTCTAATGTTTCGGAAAATAATTTTTCTAATATAAACTGTTTTTTGAATAACGGTAACTTAGAACTTTCTTTCGAAAGTAAAAAAAATGAGCCAACAGATATTTTTATATTTGATATTTCTGGAAATCTTATTTTAAAAGATACTTCTGTTAATTCTGTTAAAGTTAAAAAAACTTACGGCGTAAATTATCTACCTCAGGGAATTTATCTTGTAAAATTAGTGCAGTCTAATAAAATAAAAACTAAAAAATTCTTTATGTAGTAAATAAAAAAATTAAGGTAAAAGGTATTTTTTTTGATAAATAAATTTTGTGCGGTTTATTTATAATTAAAAACCCAAATTTGAATTTGGGTTTTTTTTATTTATAATTTTTTTAAATTACCATTCCAGATGCAATGGTTTGATTAGATGCTTCATCTATTAAAATCAAACTTCCGGTAATTCTATTTTTTTTATAAGTATCAACAAATAATTGTTTTGTTGTTCTTATTCTTATACATGCAATATCATTCATTTTAATAATTTTATCGTCAAAATTTTTTTCAAGATTATTTATATTTATTTTATATTTTATTTCTTTTATCATACAACGCACATCTTTTGTTGTGTGTTTAACAGCATATTTTCCTCTAATTTTTAGAGATTTGTTATCAAACCAACAGACCATTAAATCTATATCCTGAGTAACTTTCGGAATATTGTCATATTTTACTATCATATCTCCTCTGCTAATATCTATTTCGTCTTCTAAACGTATGCTGACAGATTGCATAGGAAAAGCTTTTTCTATATTTTCTTTGAAAATATCTATGGATTTTATTCGAGAAGAAAATCCTGAAGGCAAAATTTTAACTTTTTCGTTTTTACGAAAAATTCCTCCGGTAACTCTTCCTGTATAAGCCCTATAATCGTGAAACTCAATATTTTGTGGACGGATAACATTTTGAATTGGAAAACGGGCATCAAGGAAATTTATATCATTTTCTATGTGTACATTTTCTAAAATGTGCATCAAAGTTGCTCCAAAATACCAATGCATATTTTCTGAACGTTTTACAATATTATCTCCTTTTAAAGCACTTATTGGCACAAAATGAATATCTTTTATATTAAATTTAGGACAGAAATTTTTAAATTGTTTTTTAATCTTTTCAAAAATTTTTTCTTCATAATTTACTAAATCCATTTTATTTACGCAGATCAAAAGATGTTGAATTCTTAATAAAGAAGCAATATAAGAATGTCGCAAAGTTTGTTCTATAACACCTTTTCTGGCATCAATTAAAATAATTGCTAAATTTGCAGTAGAAGCACCAGTAACCATATTTCTTGTATATTGTACATGTCCCGGAGTATCAGCAATAATAAATTTTCTCTTTGGAGTTGCAAAATAACGATAGGCAACATCTATTGTAATTCCTTGTTCTCGCTCATCTTTTAAACCGTCAGTTAATAAAGCAAGATTTATATTTTCTTCACCTTTTCGTTTTTGTGTACGTTCCAAGTCCTTCATCTGGTCTTCGAAAATTGCTTTACTATCATAAAGTAAACGACCAATTAATGTACTTTTTCCATCGTCGACGCTTCCGGCAGTTGTGAAACGTAAAAGTTTCATATCAAGATATCCTGTTATTTTATCTGGCATAATTTTTTTATAAAAAAAATAATTTTTACAAAAATAAAATTTTTATAAAAATTATCATAATTTTTTATAAAAAAAATCCATTTCTTATAAAAATGGATTTAAAAAAATTTAACATCCTCCTTCTACTGCTTTCTTTTTTCTCTTTTTTATAACTTTCTTTTTTGTTTTTTTTGCGGTATTTTTATTGTTTCCGGATTTTCCATCTACTATTTTAGCAAAATCATATTTTGCTTTTTCATCTTTCACTTTTAAGCGAAAAGGAGAGAATTTTTCAATTACAAATTTTTCAATTAATTCGTAATCACATTCCATAACTTTATTATTTTTGTATCCAATTTGTTTCAAAAGTAAACATGCAGAATTACTTTGTGAAAAATTTGTATGATACAAAATATTAATTTTTTTACCTTGATTTAAGAAATTATAATATTCCCCATTTAAAACTTTTTCCATAGGAATATTTATTGCATTTTCAATATGTGATTTTTCAAATTCCTGAGAACTTCTTAGATCAATAAATTGATATTTTTTTTTCTTATTCAAAATAATTTCCGAAATATTAATGGCAGAAATTAAATCTTTTTTCATTATAATTCCATTTAAAATTTCATCTGCAGAAATCTGAAATTTATTAGAATTAGATGTACAAGAAAACAAAAAAATCAATAAAAAAGACATGTAAAAAATTTTTATAATTTTCATTTTTTTATAATTTTATAATTTAAAATTTCAACAAAATTAAAATTTATTATTAAATTAAAAAAAAATTTTTTTTCAAAAAAAACGGCATTTTTTTAATGATTTCTTATAATTTATAAAAAAATTTTTTTCAAAAAAACGGCATTTTTTTTAATGAATTTTATAATTAATAAAATTTTTTTTTTCAAAAAATGTCCAAAATTTCAATATTTTTTCAAAAAATCTGCAATTTTTTAATGATTTTTTTTTTGGAAAAATTCTATAAAAATTTTAATAATTTTTTTTATAAAAAAAATGTTTTTTTTGAAAAAAAATTAATTTAAAATGGATTTATTATATTATAACGAACTAAATTATTCTACCGTTAAAACTCAATTTCATAAAATTGAAAAATTTTTGAAAGAAGACAATTTTCAATCGGCAAGTATAAAAAAAATTCCTACAACAGATTATTACCGAGCAAAATTAGATTCAAAAAATCGTTTACTTTTCAAGTTCGCAAAATATAAGGAAAAAAAATATATCCTTTTATTGGAAGTAATTTTAAATCATGATTATGAAAAATCAAAATTTCTAAGTGGAACAGAAGTTGATGAAAATAAATTTAATTTAATTACTAAGGATGAAATTATTCCTAAAAAAGATTTCCAAGATCTTATTTATTTGAATAAAAATAGAAAAGATTTTTATTTTTTAGATAAAATAATTTTTTTTGACGACTTTCAAAATGAAATTTATTATTTGCAAACACCTCTAATTATAATAGGTTCTGCCGGAAGCGGCAAAACAATATTGACACTGGAAAAATTAAAAAAACTCAGGGGAAATATTGCTTATATTTCTCTTTCTCAATATCTTATTGAAAATGCTCAGAGTATTTATTTTTCTAATAATTATGAAAATCCAAATCAAGAAATAGATTTTCTTTCTTTTGAAGAATATGTTTCCGGAATAAAAATTCCAAAAGGAAGTGAACTTATATTTATGGATTTTGAAAAATGGTTTGCAAGACATAAACATAAAACTAAAATTTCTGAGCCATACCGTCTTTTTGAAGAATTCAAAGGTGTTTTAACTGGTTCTGTAACAGAAGAGAAATTTTTATCACGAAAAAATTATTTGAAACTTGGAGTGAAAAAATCCATTTTTACAAAAAAACAAAGAGAAGAAGTTTATGATATTTTTGAAAAATACTTGAAATTTTTAGAAAATAGTCATTGGTATGATTTAAATATGATTTCTTTTGAATATCTTAATAATGTAGAAAAAAAATATGATTTTATTGTCATTGATGAAGTTCAAGATATTACGGTTATACAGTTGAAACTCATTTTAAATTCTTTGAAAGAAGACAATAAATTTATTCTAAGTGGCGATTCTAACCAAATTGTTCATCCAAATTTTTTCTCTTGGTCTAATATAAAAACTTTATTTTATAAAGGAAATTTTGATTTTAGTTTGATAAGAATTTTAAAAACTAATTACCGTAATTCACAGAAAGTTACTGAATTATCAAATAATTTATTAAAAATAAAAAATGCACGTTTTGGTTCTATAGATAAGGAAAGTACATTTTTAATAAATTCTGTTTCGAAAAAACAAGGCGATATTTTTCTAATAAAAGATGATAAAAAGAAAAAACGACATTTAAATTCTAAAACTCAAAATTCTACTAAATTTGCTGTGCTTGTGATGAATAATCAGGATAAAAAATTTGCAAAAATGTTTTTTAAAACACCACTTGTTTTTTCCGTTCAGGAGGCAAAAGGTTTAGAATATGAAAATATTATTTTGTTTAATTTTGTATCAAACAGCGAAAAAGAGTTTAATGAAATCACAAGAGAACTTGATGATAAAATTCTCCATGATGAAATAAAATATTCCAGAGCAAAGAATAAAGAAGACAAAGATTTAGAAGTTTATAAATTTTTTATAAATTCTCTTTATGTTGCTTTTACTCGTTCCATAAAAAATCTTTATATAATTGAATCGAAACATAATCATAGGATTTTTGAACTTCTAAAACTTAAAGAAAGTAAACAAAACATTAAAATAAAAACTCAGCAATCTGATTCTATAGAATGGCTTACTGAGGCTTCAAAATTAGAAAAACAGGGTAAATTTGAGCAGGCACAAGAAATTAGAGATAAAATTGCTGGTTTAAAATATATTAATAACGAAGAATATGAAAACTTGAAAAAAATTGCATTAGATGAAAATAGAACAGAAAAAGAAGTAAAACGTGAACGTAAAGATCTGTTTAGATATGCAATAGCTCGAAAAATATTTGATGACATTGAAAAACTTGCTCATTTGAATTTCCTAAGGGCTATACAATTTATGAAAAATTTAAAATTAAATCAAAAAATTTTATCTAAAAATTGTAGGCTTGATAGAACAGAAGGAATAAGTAGGATTATTAAAGATTTTGGGGTAAATTTAAAAAGTGATAATCATGAAATGACTGGAATAATGCTTGCCATTTTTTATAATTCAAAAAATATTTTTGATATTTTCATGAAAAATGACCCTGATATTAATTTAAAAAATTTAGAAAACTTAAATCCTTTGCAGATGCTTTTAAGGAATTCATTTTATAATGTTAACTATGACATTGATAAAAAAAATGAAATGAAAAATTTTTTAAAATTTTATGGAGAGCTGAAAAATAAAAATTTAAAATGTAAACTCGGTGATAAATTAATAATAATTAATAATTATTCTATGGAATATTTTTTACTGAACTTTTTTATTGGAGTGGGATATATGATTATAAAACAAAAGGAAGAAACTATAATAAAAGAAATGAAAGAGGAAACTTTTTTATATCAAAAGAAACAATTAAATAAATTAAAAAAAATATATCCTATAAAAAAATTAGAAAAAATGAATTTTTTAGATAATTTTAGAGAAGAGGATAAATTAAAATTTGCAGAGAAATATATGAAAAAAATAAAAGAAATTGGAATATCATTAGATGATTTTATTGATTTTTTTGAAAAAATGCCAACAATAATTTTAGCTAAATACAGAAAAAAGAGATCTTATATTAGTTCTATTTTATCTAATAATGAAATTGACAGGGTTTTTATTTATAATAAAAAATTATTTAGACGTGTAAAACGTGGTCATTATATTTTAAATCCAGAATTAAAAATTATTTAAAAATACGATAATGAAGAATTTCTTAATTAAAATTAAAAATTTTGGCTCTTCTAACCTTTTTGTGGAGGAGAATTTTTTTCACAATAAAATTGTGAAAAATTTGTGTTTTTTTCAAAATATTTTTTAAAAATTTCCATTTCAAATTTTTATTAAAACGTTAATAATCAATAACTTATAGTGTATGCAACGAAATCATCGTGGACGATGAAGCATTTTAATTAGGAATTTTTTAATTAAAATTAAAAATTTTTTTTCAAAAAAACGGCATTTTTTTTATGATTTCTTATAATTATATAAAATCATTTTTCAAAAAAACGGCATTTTTTTATGATTTTTTATAATTAAAAAAAAAATTTTCAAAAAAACGGCATTTTTTTATGATTTTTATAATTTTTAAAAAAATCGTTCAAAATTTTAATGTTTTTTAAATCAAAATAAAAAAAATTTTTTCAAAAAAACGGCATTTTTTTATGATTTTTTATAATTTTTAAAAAAAATCGTCCAAAATTTTAATGATTTTTAAATAAAAATAAAAAAAAATTTTTTTCAAAAATCGTCCAAAATTTCAATATTTTTTAAATCAAAATAAAAAAATTTTTTTCAAAAATCGTCCAAAATTTTAACATTTTTTAAATTAAAAAAAAAATCTGCTTATCTAACCTTTTTGTAATGCGAGTTTTTTCATAAAAAAATTGTGAAAAATTTGTGTTTTTTTTCAAAATATTTTTTAAAAATTTTCATTCCAAATCGCCATTAAAACATTAAAAATCAATACTTTATAGGACGATGCAACGAAATCATCGTGGACGATGAATCATAATAATTATTTTTAATAAATAAAAAATTTATATTTCACAAAAAGATTCCAAGAACCAATTTTTTTTTTAAAAAACGAGAATTTTTTATGGTTTTAAAAAACCAATTCAAAAATGCTTTTTTCTTCTGCTTGTATAACTTCCTTGTTTTCTGTTTTTGTGTTATAAACAAAAGCAATAATTACACAATTTTCCATATTCCATTTTTCATTTAAATTTTCTTTTAAAAAAGTTTTTACGATTTTTTTATTATCCAAATTGCTCTCTAATAATTCTGTTCCCCAAGTTCCATTTAAAGTGCTTCTTAAAATATGTTTATGAACATAATTTTCAACATAATGCTCATCTCCAAGACTATAATCATCTTGCGGCGATATAATATTATTTTCAATAAGATAAATGGATAAATTCAATTTATCATCAAATTCTTTCAAAAATTCAATTTGTACGCTGGTTTTTAAATTTCTATTTATGCTATCAAATTCATTTACAATAGAAATTTCTAATATTTGTTCTTTATCAATAATTTCTTTTAAAGCGTCTTCCCAAAATGTAGCTACGCCCGGAAGTACTAAATTATTATTATATTCTACCCTATTAATTAATGCCGTAGGATAAGATGAAATACCAAAAAAAGAATTTAATTCATCGCCTTCTGATGTGCTATAATCTTCAGGAAAATTTTCATCAGTTGCAGCAAAATCTCCTGTATGAATTGCCAGACTAATTAATTTTTCACCATAAATTTGATGCAATTCTTCTAATTTTTTTGCTGCTGCTGGACAATTCCCACATTTATGACCTGTAAATTCTTCTAATAAAACTTTTTTTACAGGATTTTCATTTATAGGAAAAACAATATTTGTATCAATAATTTCATTATTTTCTTCCAGAGGATTACCTATTTCATCACAAGAAATAAAAAATATAAGGGAGAAAAATAAATAAGTAAAAATTTTTTTTTGCTTCATTATGTAATTTTTTTATAATTTTTTATGAAAAAATATTTTTCATTTTTTTGAAAAAATTATTATTATTATTAATATCTTTTATTTTAAAAATATAAGCAGAAAAATTATCATTGGACTTTTTATCACAAATTTTGTTTATTTCTTTCATTTTATTTTTTAGTGTATTATTTGAAAAAACAATTTTTGTTATTTCTTTATTTCCAATAATATCGTGAATTCCATCTGTCGTAATGAGAAAATAATCATTTTTTTCTATGTCTTTTGTAAAATAAATGTCCGGTTCACTTTCTTTTTTGCCTTGCATTGCACGAGTAATAATATTTTTCCTTCTGTGATTTTTCGCTTCCTCTTTTGTTAGAATTCCTCTTTTTAACATCTCCCATACCCATGAATGATCTTCACTTTGCCATAAAATTTTATTATTTCTAAAATGAGAAATTCTAGTATCACCGCAATGCATAGCAAAAATTCCTTTTTCGTCTATGAATAAAATCGCAACAGTAGAAGCCATACCATCAGTTTCTGGATTTTTTCTAATGTACAAAGCTATTTCTTCTTCAACAAAATTAAAAGCATCTTCAAATTTTTTTTTTTGAATATTATTAGTATTTTTATTAAAATACTCAGCAAATTTTTCGCAAATCAATTGACTTGCGACTTCACCTTTATCAACACCGCCAACTCCATCACAAACAACAAATAATTTATTTTTTAAATTTGCTTTATTTTTTTTTGGAAAAATAGCATCTTCATTATTTTCTCTTTTGCCTTTTTCGTATAAACAAGAAATTTCTAAAAGTTTAATATTCATTTCTTTTTTTTCTCAAAAATAGATTTTATTTTAATAAAAAAAAATTTTTTTCTCAAAAATGGATTTTTTTAATAAAAAAAAAGTTCTATTATAATATAATAGAACTTCCTTTTATAAATTTTGAAAAATTTTATCTAACAGCATTTACAATTTGTTCGAATGCTTGTGGGTGGTTCATAGATAAGTCAGCGAGAACTTTTCTATTAATTTCTATTCCTTTTTTATGTAATTTCCCCATAAAAACAGAATAGGACATACCATGAATTCTTGCTCCTGCATTAATTCTTTGTATCCATAATGCCCTAAAATTGCGTTTTTTTTGCTTTCTACCTTTATAGGCGTAACATAATGCTTTTTCAAAAGCATTTTTAGAAACTGTAAAAACATTCTTTCTGGCACCAAAATAGCCTTTAGTTTGCTTTAAAATTTTTTTCCTTCTAGCTTTTGCAGCTACTGAATTTACCGAACGTGGCATAATTTTTAAATTTTATAAATAGAAGCGGATTTTTATTAAAATCTCTTTTTGCTATCTATTCTTGTTTTTTTTATAATTTAAATTGCTAAGGTTAACCTTATATTTTTTTCGTCAGATTTATGAACAGTCGTAAAATGAGTCAAATTTCTTTTCCTCTTTTTAGATTTTTTTGTCAAAATATGACTTTTAAAAGCGTGCTTACGCTTAATTTTACCTGTGCCAGTTAGCTTAAATCTCTTCTTAGCTCCTGACTTAACTTTCATCTTTGGCATATTTCAAAATTTTTGAAATTCATTTTAAAGTGCAAATTTAATAAAATTTATTAAAAACAAAATTTATTTTTTAAATTCTTTTTTCGGAGCAATATAAAGTATCATTTTCTTACCTTCTTGTTTAGGAAGTTGTTCTACTTTTCCAAATTCTTCTAATTTTTGGGCAAAACGCAAAAGCAATATTTCACCTTTTTCTTTAAATAAAATAGAACGTCCCTTAAAAAAAACATAAGCTCTAACTTTTGAACCGTCTTCCAGGAATTTTTGTGCATGTTTTAATTTAAAATTAAAATCATGATCATCTGTGTTGGGACCAAAACGAATTTCTTTCACAACAATTCTTGCAGAATTTGCTTTAATTTCTTTTTGTCTTTTTCTTTGTTGATAAAGAAATTTCTGATAATCAATAATTTTACAAACAGGTGGAGTTGCCTTAGCAGTGATTTCTACTAGATCAAGTCCCATTTCTTTTGCCATAGATAATGCTTCTGATATGTGAAAGATCCCCTGTTCTTCTATATTTTCACCAACAACCCTAACCATTTTTGCAGTTATTTTGTCGTTAATCAAATACTTTGCCCTATGATCTACTCGCTTAGTCCATCTTCTAAATCTTTGTACAGCTTTTTTCTTTTTACCCACTTAGATATTTAATTTTATGTTTAAATTTTTTATAAAAATACTATTTTTTTTGAAAAAAAAATTTTTTTTAATTTATTTTATAAAATAAAAAAAATAAAAATTAAAATCTATTTCATATTATGAAACAGATTTTAATTTTTATTTTAGATAAATTTTATATTCTTCTTTTTATTTTCAATTTTTGTCCAAGAGATAAACGATGATTTGACATTTCATTAATTTTCATAATATCTTTGTTACTTATTCCAGGATATTTTCTTGCTATTGTCCATAAATTATCACCTTTTTTTACTGTATAATAAACAAATTTTTTGTCATAAACAAATTTTTTGTCATAAACAAATTTTTCTTTTTTATTATTGGTATTTATATTTATAAGGTTTTGTTTTTCTTCGAAACTCATATTTGTTATGTTTCTATATTTTTCAATATCATTTTTATCTACATAAACGGTTAATTTTTGACCGATTTTTATTTTATTGCGAATTCTATTCCAGTATCGCAAATCAGAAATCTTAATTTTGTACCAACTTGCAATATAACCAGGATTATCGCCTTTTTTTACTTCATAAAGTAATTTTCTTTTTCCGCTTGTTGAAGTAGCATTATCTTTGTTTTTCTTTGAAAGAAAATTTTTAGAACTTTTTTCATTAAAAAATTTTGTTCTATTATAATTATAAATAGTGTTTTCTAGGCTTAAATATTTACCAATATTTTCTAATGGTAATTTCAAAGCATAAGAATTCCTTGATTTTGGAATAATATTTTTTTTATATTGAGGATTTAAATCTTCTAATTTTTCCAGAGGAATATCTAAAATTTGTGCGATTTGTCCAAGATGTATTTTCTTATTAATCATAACAGTATCTGTAGCAAAATCAAAATTAAATTTTTTTGCTTCTATTTTATGCTCTTTATGATAGCTCATCAAATAAGTAACAGCAATATACATAGGAACATATTTTCGTGTTTCTCTTGGCAAATAGTTATAAATAGCCCAGTAATTTTTTTTTCCAGTGCGACGTATTGCTTTATTTACATTAACTGGTCCACAATTATAAGCTGCCATAACAAGATACCAATCTCCATAAATATTATACAAATCTTTTAAAAATCTTGCTGCTGCATGAGTAGATTTTTCTGGATCTCTTCTTTCATCTACAAAAGAATTTACTTTTAAACCATATTTTTTTCCTGTAGAATACATAAATTGCCAAATTCCTGTTGCTCCTGCTCTGGATTTTGCTCTTGGATTTAAAGCAGATTCTATAATTGGAAGGTATTTTAATTCCAGAGGTAAATCGTAAGAATCAAGTATTTGCTCAAACATAGGAAAATAATATTCAGAGATTCCAAGTAAAGTTTCTATTCTAGAACGATTTCTTTTGTGTGTATAATAATTTATATACTTTTTTACATACTTATTGAAAGGCATTTCAATAAATGTTTGAATCTCACTCAGGCGTTCTTCATAAACTTTATCGTTAACTTCAATTTGCTCTTCAAAACCAAGCAAAAGTTCTTTAGAACTTTTTTCTAAAGAGTTTTTTACATACCACAAATGCAATAAACTATCCAAATTATCACTAAATTTATCATCTTTCAATAAAGTGAATGATGAACTATCTTTCTTGTTTCCATTTCCTTGATATGGATAATATGCAAATGTTGTTTCAAAAAACATTACGAAAAAACATAAAAATAGAAATATATGTTTCATTATTATTGAATTTATTTTTAGAATTAAAATGCAAATATAAATATTGTTTTTTAATAAAAAAAAACATTATTCTGAAAAGTGCTTTATTTTTAAAATTTTATGTAAATTTTTGATAAAATAATTGTTTTTTTTTATTAAAAAAACATTATTACATTTTAATGTAATTAAAAATTAAATTTTTTAAATAAAATATTATGATTAATAAAATATTATCTTTAAATAAATTTTCAAGGTTTTCAGAATTAAAAGAATTAATTAAAGAAAAAGAAGAATTAATTTCTTATCTAATTTTTTTCGAAAATGTATCTGGAATTTTAAAAATAAATTTGATAGAAACTAAAATGGAAGGTTTTTCCATAGTAAACTTCCCTATAATTTCAAAATTAAACATTAACAATATTTTGAAAAAAACTAATGGATGGTGTGTTAGTTTGGATAAAGATGCGAGAGATATTCTTTTGATACATTCATTTAAATTATTTTGTCCTTTTACAGGAATTGCAAATGTAAACATTGGAAAAATAATTTTCAAAAAATTGGAGTTTTATTTGCAAGAAGTTCAAAATGAAATGTCATTTAAAAATTCTTCTGCGGAAATTATTTATTTACAAATGGCATTGGTAATTAAATATATAAGCAGAAATATAGAAAATAATAATTCAACAAGTTTAATTGCTGATGAAAAAACAAAAGAGTTTTCAGATTTAGTAAATAAAGAATATAAAAATAATCATAATCTTGGATTCTATACTAATGAAATGTGTATGAGTGCAAAAACTCTTAGTCGTTTAACAAAACAAAAATTAAATATAAGTCCAAAACAAATCATTCAGTATAGAATAAATGCAGAAGCAATAAGATTGTTAATTCATTCAAATTTAAGTATTAAAGAAATTGCCTATGATTTAAATTTTACATCACCAGATTATTTTAACTATTTCTTCAAAAAATTTAATAAATTATCGCCTTCTGCATATAAAAATAAAATGTCTGAAAATCTAAGTTTTTTGTCCTAAAATCACAAGTCGCTTATTTTTTTTAGTTGCACTTTTGCATCATCAAAATTGTAATTAATTTTTTATGAAAAAGAATATTTTAAATTTAACGTTTTTAGTTATGTCTATAATTTTATTTAGTTTTATCACTTCTTGTGATAATGACGATGATGACAATAATGAAGTAACAGGTGTAAATCTTGAGGATAAAAAAGAAACTTGTTTAGAATTATCAAGAGCAATTATGAACGGTGCATGGGATAAAGTAGATGAATTGTTAGATGATAATTTTACTTATGTAGGCGATGCAGCGCCAGCCATTGGAAAGCAAGAATATATTGCTTTTATGAAAAATGTTTTAACCACAGCTATGACAGATATGGATATGAATTTTGTCAGAGTTATAGCAGAAGGTGATTTAGTAGCAGTTGAATACACTAACCAAATGACACATTCTGGTGAATTTTACGGTGTTCCGGCAACAAACAATAGGGTAACAGCAACTGGACATTTTATTCGTGAAGTAAAAGACGGAAAAATAACTGCAGAGTGGCAAACTACAAATGCAATGGGATTGATGGGGCAAATAGGAGGATTAGGAAAAAAATAATATTTTTCAAAATCATAATATTTTATAAAAAACATTATTCAGGTAATGTTTTTTTTTTATAAATTAAAAATCTTAATTATTTTTTTAAGATTAAAAAAAAATCTTAATTATTTTTTTTATTTAAAAATATTATATATTTTTGTACCTTAAATGAATAGTTTATTTAATGTATTTTTAAAAATGAATTCTCAAATAAAAAAAATAGAAGAATTATTAATGATTATTCCTTCACAAATATGTAGGAATATGAATAAGAATTTTGTTAATTTAATTCTTAAAGACTTTTCTAAGGATATTGCAAAACATCATTTTATGATATTAAAAATCATAAAAGAGCATAAAAAACTTTATATAACGGAGATTGTTCAAAATCTTGGGATAACAAAATCACAAATGACAAACTCTGTAGATAAATTATTAAAATTAGGATATTTAGAAAGACATTCTGATTTAAAAGACAGGAGAAAAAGTTTTTTATCTTTAACAGAAGAAGGTTTATCAAAAACGGAAAAAATAATTTTTCAAATAAAGAAAAATATTGCAAAAGATATGAAAGTTTTGTCTCAAAAGGAATTAAATGATCTTGAAAAGGGTTTAGAAGTATTAAATAAATTTTGTTCTTTAAATAAAAAAAATTAAATAAATGGCAATTAAAAGAAAATTTGACAAGAGAATATATAATCTTAAAACTTTGAATAATGATATGAGAAAATTTATTTCTCATTCTGATTTCTTTGTTGAAACAATATTAAATCCTGTAATTTCAAAACATTTTAGTGAAAGAGTTAGTATGTCTGTGATACAAGTAAATGGTTGTAAATTATGTAGTTATACACACACTAAAAATGCTTTGAAATCTGGAATGAGCAAAGAAGAAATTGAAATTTTATTATCCGGAGGTTTTGACGGCGCACCAAAAGAAGAATTAGAAGCCTTACTTTTTGCACAACACTATGCTGATACAAAAGGAAATCCAGATTTAGAAACAAAACAAAAACTTTTAAATACCTATGGTAAAGAAAAAACAAAAGATATTATGTCGCATATATTATTAATGATGATGACAAATTTACATGGAAATACTATGGAAGCATTTAAAATGCGTTTAAAAGGAGAAAAAATTGAAAATAGTTCTTTCTGGCAAGAGCTAATTTGTATTATTCATTTTTTTAAAATTATGCCAATAATACTTTTTAAAATGATAAAATATAAAATTTTCACAAAAAAAAATAATAGAAATTAATTTTTTTGAAAAATCGTAAAAATTTTAAAATTTCAATAAAAAAAAATTTTTTTAAAAAATCGCCCAAAATTTTAATATTTTTTAAATTTCAATAAAAAAAATTTTTTTTAAAAATCGCCCAAAATTTTAATATTTTTTAAATTTCAATTAAAAAAAATTTTTTCAAAAATTGCCCAAAATTTTAATATTTTTTAAATTTCAATTAAAAAAAAATTTTAAAAAAAATTGCCCAAAATTTTAATATTTTTTAAATTTCAATAAAAAAAAATTTTTTTTAAAAATCGCCCAAAATTTTAATATTTTTTAAATTTTAATTAAAAAAAATTTTTTTCAAAAATTGCCAAAAATTTTAATATTTTTTAAATTTCAATTAAAAAAAAATTTTAAAATTTAGAAATTTTAAAAAAATATTTTTCAAAAAATCCTTCAAAATTTTAATGTTTTTAAATTGAAATTATTGAAAAAAATTTTTTTGAAAAATCGCCCAAAATTTTAATGTTTTTAAT
The DNA here is from genome assembly GCA_029938235.1 of Bacteroidales bacterium. Taxonomy (GTDB): domain Bacteria; phylum Bacteroidota; class Bacteroidia; order Bacteroidales; family 4572-128; genus 4572-128. Next base: position 2,328 of record JAOZVH010000008.1, on the reverse strand, counting down.
TTTGAAATTATTAAAAAAATTCAAGCTGTACAAACCTAAAATGTTTTAAAAAAATGCCAATTTTTTACGAATTTTATAATTTATAAAAAAATTTTCAAAAAAATGTGATTTTTTGGATTATAAGCTTGAAAAATTTTTTATAAAAAATAATAAAATTTATATTTTTTTGTAAATTTGATTTTTTTTAAATTATGAATAAAATAGAAAACTCAGAATTAATAATTAATCCAGATGGAAGTATTTATCATCTTCATTTAAAAGAGGAAAATATTTCTGATATTATAATTCTTGTTGGAGATCCGTCACGTGTTAAAGAAGTTTCTAAATTTTTTGATAAAATAGAATTTCAAATGCAAAATAGGGAATTTATTACGCATACAGGTTTTTTTAATAAAAAACGTTTAACGGTTCTTGGTACAGGAATAGGAACAGATAATATTGACATTGTAATTAATGAATTAGATGCAATTGTAAATATAGATTTGAAAACAAGAAAACCGAAAAAAAACAAGAAAAAACTAAATTTTATAAGAATAGGAACATCCGGAGCATTGCAAAATGAAATAAAATTAGATACTTTTCTTTTGACAGAAATTTCCATAGGTTTTGATGGTTTATTAAATTTTTATGAAAATAGAGATTCAATTTCTAATTTGGAAATGGAAGAGGCTTTTAAAAAGCATACCAATTGGAAAAAAGAATTAAGTTCGCCTTATTTTGTTTCTGCTTCAGAAAACTTGTTAAAAAAATTAGAAAAAAATACTGTTTTGGGAACGACAATTTCGGCACCGGGTTTTTATGCTCCCCAAGGCAGAGTTTTAAGATTGCAACTTGCTGATAAAAATCTTAACGAAAAAATTGAATCCTTTTCTTATAAGAATAAAAAAATCACTAATTTTGAGATGGAGAGTTCGGCAATTTATGGTTTATCAAAATTATTAGGACATAATGCTGTAACAATTTGTTCTATAATTGCGAACCGTGTAAGTAAAACTTACAAAGAAAATTATAAAAAAAATCTTGAAAATTTAATAAAAAAAGTTCTTTTAGATTTAACGAATTAAAATGAATATTTTAGAAATAAAAAACTTAAAAAATATAGACAAAATAGCAAAAATTTTTTTAGAAAAAAATAAAGATAAAAAGATTTTTGCTTTTTTTGGAGAAATGGGAGTTGGGAAAACAACTTTTATAAGGGCAATTTGTAAAAATTTAAAAGTTATTGATATGGTAAATAGTCCAACTTTTTCCATAGTAAATGAATATTTTACAGAAAAAAATACAATAATTTATCATTTTGATTTTTACAGGATAAATAATATATATGAGATTTTTGATTTTGGATATGAAGAATATTTTTATAGTAAAAATTATTGTTTTATTGAATGGTCAGAAAAAATAGAAAATTTTTTACCTGAAGAAAGTCTTAGGGTTTTTATGGAAAAAAAAGAAAATAAAGTTTTTTTAAAATTTTAAATGAGAATAATTAGCGGAAGCCACAAGGGTAAAATTATAAAAATAAATAAATTTTTTACAGCACGTCCAACAACAGATTTTGCTAAGGAAAATTTATTTAATATTATTTCAAATTTTGAAAATTTTGATTTTGAAAGATCTAAGGTTTTGGATTTATTTGCAGGAAGTGGTAGTATTTCTTATGAGTTTGCATCTCGTAATTGTAAAAATATTACTTCAGTAGAATTAAAATTGAGGCATTTTTTATTAATAAAAAAGAATATTAAAGATTTTAATTTCAAAAGTATTAATTTAATGAGGAAAAATTTTTTTAGCTTTTGTAATAATTGCAAAGAAGATTTTGATTTAATTTTTGCAGACCCACCTTACGATTTTGAATCTGTAGAAAAAATCCCTGATTTAATTTTTGAAAAAAAAATGATTAGAGAAAACGGAACTTTTATTTTGGAACATTCTTCAAAAATAGATTTTTCTAAAAATAAATTTTTCATACAAAAAAGAAAATATGGATACATAAATTTTAGTTTTTTTCAAAATAAAAAACCTTAAAATTTTGGACAATTTTTGAAAAAATTTTTTTTAATTTTCAAAATAAAAAACCTTAAAATTTTGGTTATTCAACTTTGCCAAAGTTCTAAAACTTTGGCAAAGTTGAATAACAAATGATTTCGTAACATCTACCGTTCAAGCGTGGACGATGACGCATAAGGTAATTTTTTTTCTTTAAAATTACATTTTTTTTGAAAAATAAAACAAATTTTTTAAATTTGAAAATTCATAAAAATTTGTTTTATTTTAAAAATAAATATATTCCATTTATTAATTTAAGGAACTTCTACTTTATTTAAAATT
>JAOZVH010000307.1 GCA_029938235.1 Bacteroidales bacterium | reverse complement strand
TAAAAAATTTTTTTTCAAAAAAATGCCAATTTTTTATGAATTTTTAAATAAAAAATTTTTTTTCAAAAAAATGCCAATTTTTTATGAATTTTTAAATAAAAAAATTTTTTCAAAAAAATGCCAATTTTTTACTAAAATATTTGTTGTCCTATAATAAATGCCCATTGACCTTTATTTTCTCCATGATAAGGGTCATCAAAACCATATCCCCAATCAATTCCTATTAAACCCATCATTGGTAAGAAAACTCTTAGACCTATTCCGGCAGAACGTTTTACATTAAAAGGGTTAAAATTTCTTCCGTGTGTCCATGAATTCCCTGCTTCTAAAAATGTAAGAACATAGAAAGTTGCTGATGGATTTAAAGAAAGTGGATAACGCATTTCAACAGTAAATTTATTATAAATATTTCCACCTGTTTCTGGAGTTAAAGAACCTCTGGAATAACCTCGCATACCAATTAAATCTTGACCGTAAAAATTATAACCACTCATTCCATCTCCTCCAACTTCAAAAGCCTCAAAAGGAGAATGTCCAATATCTTTATTATAATAAGAAATAAAACCAAAACTTGCTTTTGTGTTGATAACCAGATTTTTATACAGCTCCATAAACCATGACGCTTTTACCATCCATTTATGATACTCAAGATATTCATATTTTTCATTATCAGAAACACCTTCGTAATTTTTGTTATTTAACAAAGAATAAGGAGGCGTAAGTTGTAAACTTAAAGAAAAAGATGAACCACCTACAGGAAATATTGGTGAAGGTCCACTGGAATTTCTACCAAAAGTCGTTTTAAAACTAAAATTTCTTGAAGTTCCATTTGAAAAGAAAAATCTTGTGTAATCATCCATTTCATAATTCTGCAATCTTAGTTCATTATATAAAGTAAAAAAATCATCAGGAAATTTCAATCTTTGTCCAATTCCTACATTCAAACCAATAATTTTCATTTTTCCTGAACTATAATAATCTCTTTGTGTTGTATGACTCAAAGAGACACTCAAAGAAGTAGGTTTTTTTCCGCCAAACCAAGGTTCAACAAAAGAAATACTATAAGATTGATAATAAACATTCGCACTTGCACGTATCCCCAAAGATTGTCCATCTCCCATTGGAATTGGTCGCCAAGCATTCTTTTTAAAAATATCTCCGGCTGCAAAATTATTAAATTTAACTCCAAGAGAACCAACAAACATTCCATAGCCCCAACCACCGGAAAGTTCCACCTGATCATTTGCTTTTTCTTCTACTGTATATTCAAGATCAACTGTTCCTGTTGCTTGGTCTGGAATTGGATTAACATTTAATTTTTCTGGATTAAAATGTCCAAGTTGTGCCAATTCTCTTATTGTACGAACTATATCTGTTTTGCTAAATAATTCTCCGGGTTTTGTTCTGATTTCTCTGCGAATAACATGCTCATTAGTTTTTGTGTTTCCAGAAATGGAAATTTTATTTAAATAGGCTTGTTTACCTTCTCTAATTCTCATTTCTAAATCTATAGAATCATTTTCAACTAAAATTTCAACCGGCGTAACAGAAAAAAACAAATAACCGTCATCTAAATATAAATTAGAAACCGCATCCGGAGCAAAATTTAATCTCATATCTAAAACATTTTGGTCAAATAAATCTCCTTTTTCTATTCCAAGTAATCTGTTTAATTGATAAGAATTATATTTTGAATTTCCTATCCATTTAATATTACGGAAGTAATATTGTTTTCCTTTTTCTATTTTTAATTTAATTTCTACACGTTTTTCATTTAGATCAATAACAGTATCTGATAAAAATTTTGCGTCTCTGTAACCATTTTCGTTGTAAAGAGCAATAATATTTTTTTTATCCTCTTTTAAATTTGATTTTAAAAATTTAGAACTTTTAAACCAACGCCACCATCTTTTTTCCTTAGTCTCTTTCATCGAGCGTTTTAGTTTCCTAATGGATAGATCTAAATTTTCCTCTTTATTCTCAGAAGATTTTATATTCCACCATTTCTTTTTCGCATAAGAAAAATCACCTTCAAAATAAATATTTTTAATTTTAACTTTTTTTTGTTTATCTATATTTATTTTCAGAATAATATGGTTTATTAAGGTGGTATCATTACTCTGAGCAATATCAACTTTTGTACGTAAAAAACCTTTTTCTTTGTAATAGTCTTCAATTAAATTTTTTGTTCTATTGATGACATTATCAGTAATTTGTTTTCCTCTTGTCAATTTTATTCTATCTCTAATATCTTCTGCTTCAGACTTTTTCGCTCCATTTAAAGAAAATTTAGAAAGTCTTGGACGTTCTTTTAAATGTAAAGTAAGGAAAATTTTATTTCCTATTATTTTTGAGGCTTTTATTTTAACATCGGAAAAAAGCCCTTGTTTCCATAATTTTTTTACAGCTTCAGTGATTTCATCACCGGGAACCATAATTTTACTTCCAACAGTTAAACCAGACAAATGAACTAAAACGTCAGCATCGAGATATTTTATTCCAAAAACTGTAATTCCACCAATTTCGTATTCTTTTGGAGTTTCATAACTTATATCTGACAAGTCAGAACTAAGACCTATTTGTGAATAGGAATGATAATTTATTGTAAAAAAAAATAAAATTATAAATAATTTTCTAAACATTTTTTAATTATAAAATTGTAAAATAAAATACTATAAACGCAAAAATAAATTTTTTATTAATTTAAAATATTATTTTTTGAATTAAAAAAAAATGAATAAAAAATGAAAAATGAAAAATGAAAAATTTTATAAAAAAAATGACATTTTGGAAAAAAATTTTTTTTAATTTCAAATTAAAAAATATTAAAATTTTGGACGAATTACGAAAAAATTTTTTTTATTTTAAATTAAAAAATGTTAAAATTTTGGACGAATTACGAAAAATTTTTTTATTTTAAATTAAAAAATATTAAAATTTTGGACGAATTTTGAAAAAATTTTTTTTATTTTAAAATTAAAAAATGTTGAAATTTTGGATGTTTTTTGAAAAAATTTTTTTTTAATTGAAATTAAAAATTATTAAAATTTTGGACGAATTTTGAAAAAATTTTTTTTATTTTAAAATTAAAAAA
>JAOZVH010000103.1 GCA_029938235.1 Bacteroidales bacterium | reverse complement strand
GCATTTTATTTTTATTTTTGATAAAAAAAATATTACATTTCACAAAAAGGTTAGAAGAGCCAATTTTTTTATTTTTGAAATAAAAAATATTAAAATTTTGGACGATTTTTGAAAATTTTTTTTTAATTTTAAAATTTATTAAGATTTTGCCGAATTTTTAATTTTTTTCCAAAAAATTTTTATAATTATTTTTTTAAACTTGCAATCGCTAATAAAATTCCGAGTATAATTCCTAAAATAGCAGCAAATAAAATTTGATATTCTAAGGGTAATAAAAAAGTAATTGTGTGAGCAGGTATCCAAAAAAATGGAATGGTTTTCTTAAAAACGAAATTCCATTGAACAGACCAATTCAAATTTATTAAAATTTCTCCAAATTTTATTTTTTTAAAAATACACATTATTTTTCCATTATTATCTAAAATATGCGTATCCGTAACTTTATGTAAAGTCATCATTATCGGTGCATAAATTAAATTCATAGTTGCACTTATTGAAAATGCTTTTATTAACTTATTTAAAAAATTTTCGTCGTTGATATTTTCCATACCTATTTGAATGAGAAATTGAGGTACACCATTTGCAAAAATTATGAAAGCCATTTTTATTGTAATTCCAAGAAATCCCCAAACAATTGCACGTGGGAGAATTCCAAAACCTTTTTTAAAATAAACTTTTTCTTTTATCCTTAAACCAATAATTTCACCAAGCGTTGCGAGTATGGAAAATTTTACAAAACTCATTAAAATACCATGTTCTTTATTAAAATTTTTATAAAAATTTAATATCTCTTCGGAGATAAAAAATGGTAAAAAGAAAATTACTATTACTGTGATAAAAATTAAATCTTGTTTTTTCATTTTTAAATTTTTTGTGAAATTATTAAAATTAAAAAAAAAACGTTTTTTTGTAAAAATTTTTTTTTAAAATCAAAATGAAAAAATATAAATTTTATAATAGAATTGCGGCATGGTTCGTATTTTTTGTTGCTACTGTAACATATATTTTAACAATAGAACCAACCACAAGCTTTTGGGATTGCGGCGAATTTATTGCGTCTTCCTATAAATTAGAAGTTGGACATCCACCCGGAGCTCCTTTTTTTATGATAGTTGCGAGGTTTTTTTCCTTATTCGCTTTTGATAATACACAAGTTGCCAAAATGGTAAATATTTTATCTGCTTTTGCAAGTTCTTTCACAATATTTTTTTTATTTCTAACCATTACACATTTTGCAAAAAAAATTCTTGTAAAAACAGAAAAAGAAATTTCTAATTCAGATTTAATAGCAATTATTGGAAGTGGAATTGTTGGTTCTTTGTCTTATACTTTTACAGACTCCTTCTGGTTTTCAGCAGTTGAAGCGGAAGTTTATGCGAGTTCGTCATTATTTACAGCAGCTGTTTTTTGGGCTATTCTAAAATGGGAAGATGTTGCAAATGAAAAATATTCTTCTCGATGGTTAGTTTTAATTTCATATTTAATGGGACTTTCAATAGGAGTTCATTTATTAAATTTATTAGCTATTCCTGCCATAGTTTTTATTTTTTATTTCAAAAAATACAAATTTACAAGAAAAGGTTTAGGATTAGCTTTTATAATTTCCATTTTTATACTCGGTGGAATACAATACGGAATAATTCCTCAGTTGATTAATTTTGCTTCTAAGTTTGAGTTATTTTTTGTAAATGTTCTTGGAATGCCTTATAATACAGGAGTTTTAATTTATATTTTACTTTTATTTGGCGGATTAATTTATGGAATACATTTTACAATTAAAAAAAAGAAAGTCGTTCTAAATACAATTCTTCTTTGTTTTACGGTTATTTTAATTGGTTATTCGTCATTTACGATGATAGTTATTCGTTCTTTAGCAAATCCTCCTATGGACGAAAATAATCCGGAAAATGTTTTTTCTCTTTTATCTTATTTAAATAGAGAGCAATATGGAGATAGACCGTTGTTATTTGGACAATATTATAATGCACCTCTGATGAAAGTTGAAGAAGGCAGAAATATTTATTCACAGCAAAATGGAAAATATGTTATTACAGATAAAAAAGTGAGTTATAAATTTCACCCGAAAATGCAAACAATTTTTCCTCGTATGTATAGCGGAGTTTCTAATCATCCAAAATCTTATAAAAATTGGGCAAATATAAAAGGAATAAAAGTACAAGTAACCGACCGAAATGATGAAACAAAAACTCTTGCAAAACCTACATTTTCAGAGAATTTAAAATTCTTTTTTAGCTACCAAATTGGACATATGTATTTTAGATATTTTTTATGGAACTTTGTTGGTCGGCAAAATAACACACAAGGACACGGTGGAATTTTAAAAGGAAATTGGCTATCTGGAATAGATTTTATTGATGAAATACGTCTTGGTTCGCAGGAAAATTTGCCTTCCAGTATGAAAAATAATAAAGCAAGAAACACCTATTATTTTTTACCTTTAATTTTTGGTTTGATAGGTTTTATTTTTCAATATAAAAAAGCAAAAAAGGACAGTTTTGTTCTTGGTTTACTGTTCTTTTTTACTGGATTAGCAATTATTTTGTACACAAATCAAACTCCTTACCAGCCGCGGGAACGAGATTATGCTTATGTTGGTTCTTTTTATGTTTTTGCCATTTGGATAGGTTTTTCTATTTTATCCATTTATTCGTTTTTAAAAAATCATATGCCATCTAAAAATTCAGCTATTTTATCTTTTACTGTTGCATTTTTAATGGTTCCTGTTTTGTTAGCATCAGAAAATTGGGACGACCACGACCGTTCGGGAAGATATACTGCACGAGATTTTGCAAAAAATTATCTTAATTCTTGCGAAAAGAATGCTATTTTATTTACTTTTGGAGATAATGATACTTTCCCATTATGGTATGTTCAGGAAGTAGAGGATTTTCGCACAGATGTTAGAGTCGTAAATTTTAGTTTATTGAGTGCTGGTTGGTATATAAATCAAATGCGACGTAAAGCTTATGAATCGGAAAGTATAAAATTTTCTGTCAGCGAAAGTGGTTATTTGCAAGGGAAAAGAGACCATATTTATATTCTTGATAAAATATCTGCATATACAGATTTGAAAAAAATAGTTGATTTTGTTGCCAGTGAAGACCCAAAAACAAAACGAATTCCGCAATTAGGAGATGAAAGAATAGATTTTATTCCTACGAAAAATTTTAGGATACCAGTTGATGCACAGAAAGTTATGGATAATGGAACAGTAAAACAAAGCAATAATAAAAATATTCTTTCTGACTTAGATTTTAATTTGAAAAAAAATAGCATTGGAAAAAATGAAATGGCTATTTTAGATATTATTGCAAATAATGACTGGGATCGTCCAATTTATTTTGTAATTAGTGCAGGAAATGATAGCTATTTACAATTAAAAGATTTTTTTCAATTGGAAGGTTGGGCTTACAGACTTGTTCCTTTTAATACAAAAAATAAAAGAGGAGAAATAGGTATAAATACAGAAATTATGTATGATAATTTAATGAATAAATTTGTTTGGGGGCGAATGAATGAAGAAGATGTATTTATTGATAATCAAAATATTAGAACCACAAGAATTATTAATATCAGAGAGAATTTCACACAACTTGCTGCTGCACTTTTAGATGAAAATAAAAAAGAAAAAGCTGTTAAAGTTCTTGATAAATGTGTAAATTTAATGCCGCACAATAAATTTCCTTATGATTATAATATTTTAGAGATTATTTCTAATTATTATCGTGCCGGAGAATCTGAAAAAGCGGTGGAAGTTTCTGAGGAATTATTAAATATTTGTGTTGAAGAATTGGAATATTATTCCAGTATAAGGGAAAATTTAAAATATAATATTAATCACGAGAAAAACACAAAATTACAAATTTTGCAACGGATTTTTAGATATGCTGTAGATAATAATCAAGATGAATTTTCTAAAAAACTCGGTAAAAAATTTAATGAATTTTATGATAAATAAATTTTTAAAATTTTTTTTTCAAAAAACGACGTTTTTTTTATATTTTTATTTGAAATAAAAAAAAAATTTTTTTTCAAAAACGACGTTTTTTTTATATTTTTAAATTTTGAAAAAAAAATTTTTTATCAAAAATGACGTTTTTTTTTAAATATAAATTTAAAAAATGAAAAAAAATATATATTTATTGTTAATATTATTTTTAATAAATTTTTCTTTAAAATCTCAAAATAAATTTGAATTTATAGAAAGTGAAGAACAATTATTAAAAAAATATTTAAAACAAATATTCAACAGTCGAGACGATTTAGAAAAAAAGAAATTAAATAAAAAAGTTTTAAATATTTTTTCATTCATTTTAAGTGATGAAATTTCATTTGAATATCCATTTGATTCTTTACAATTTGTAGGAATACATAAATCGTCTGATAATTTAATGAGAATTTACAACTGGAATCTCGCTTATAATGATGGAAGTTTTGAATATTTTGGTTTTGTGCAATATTTTGCAAAGGAAAGTGCTTCCGTTTTTTCAAAAAAAAAAATGGTTTTATATACATTGACAGATAGGTCAAAAAAAATTAAAAATCCAGAGTTTAAAAAATTAAGTAATATAAATTGGTTTGGTGCTTTATATTATGAAATTGTTGTAAATAAATATAAAAAACAAACTTTTTACACTATGATTGGTTGGGACGGAAATGACAATTTTTCTAATAAAAAAGTCATTGATGTTATTTATTTTACAGAAGATAAAAGTCTGCATTTTGGAAGTAATATTTTCGACTTTGACAATAAAGATAAGAAAAAGAAAAGTAAAAGAAGAAAAAAAAAGAAAAAAAAAGAAAAAAAGTTTTACCGTTTAATTTACGAATTTTCTCAGAAAGCTCGTATGAATTTACATTATAATAAAGAAAAAAAAATGATAGTTTTTGATTATTTGACTCCTCCAAGTTCTACTTATGAAGGAGAATATCAATATTATGGACCAGATGGGTTTTCTTATGATAGTTTTGTTTTTAGAAATGGAAAATGGAGATATAAACCAGATATAGAACTTAGAAATCCAAAAAAAGAAGCTAACAAAAGAAAATCAAAAAAGAAAATTAGAAATTAGAAAATTATGGAAAATTTAAAAAAAAATATTTTTTATGATTTTTTTAATTTCTCTGCTTTACCAGTTTTGATTTTAAATAAAAATCTTAAAATTATTTATGTAAATGAAGAAACTGAAAAATTTTTTTCACAAAAAAAAGAAAATTTATTAAATCATTATTTTATAGAATATATTAATTTAAAATATATAGAAAAATTTAATGTTTTTTTTAAGAAAATTACTTTTTTAAAAAAAAAAGAACGAAAGAGATTGGATTTTTTTTTATTTAGGAATATTTTATTCAAAACGAAAATTTTTGCAAAAAAAATAAAAATAGAAAATAAAACTTATTTTTGTATAAATATAGTAAAAAAAACAGAAATAGAAAACAAATATCAAATTAAAAAAAAATCTTTCGAGAATTTGAATTTTATTTCCAATAAAAATGAAGAAGCTTTTTTGCTTCTTGATGAAGATTATAAAATAATACATTACAATGAAGAAATGAATTATTTTATAAAAAAATATTTTGGAAGAGATTTTGATAAAAATATTTTTTCTCTAAAGCATATAAAGAAAAAAAGTACAAAAAATAAAATTATAGAAATTTTTGAAAGAGTAAAAAAAGGAGAATATATAAGAAAAATAGTTTCTTTTAAAGACATTAATAATTTTGATATTACATTAGAATATCATTATATGCCCAGCATAGTTAATGACAGAAACAAACAAAAACTTATATTTATAAATATAAGAAATATATCTCACATTGAAGAATTAAAAAGAAAAATTAATGAACAGTATCAAGAAATTTTACAACAAAATGAAGAATTAGAAGCAGGAAATGAAGATTTGTATTCTTTGGCAGAAGACCTAAAAAGAAAAAATGATAAAATTTCTGAGTTTAATAAAATTTTATTAAAAATCTCTAATGAATTGAAAATTAGCGAAGAAAAATTAAAAATTAACCTCAAACAACAAAAATTATTATCTAAGGTAATTCAGCTTTTAAACAGATCAAAATATAAAAATAAAGCAATAAAAAGAGCATTAGAATTAATTTTAATTCATTTGAATGTTGATAAAATTTCTATTTATATAGATAATGAAGATAATACAAAAACAACAAATGTTCAGCAATTTTATAATCCGAAATTAAAAAAAGTAAAGGAAGTTTCTTTTATAGATTATGCTTATTCAAATATTCCATCATGGAAAAAAAGAATGAAATACAGATTTTTTCAATGTGAAGATATTGAAACTCTACCGAAAGATTTATATAATTTCTTTAATAAAGAAAAAGTAAAAAGTTTTTTTGCTCTGGATATTTATAAGAATAAACGAAGTTTAGGTTTTATTTGTGTGGAAAATTTCTTTGAAAAAAGAAAATGGAAAAGATCTACTTTTAAAATTTTAAAAACTATAGCAAGTGAAATAGGTAATATTTTTGAGAAAGAAGAACTTTTAGAAAAATTAAAAATAGAAAAGATAAAATCAGATAAAGCAAACAATGCAAAAAGTGAATTTCTTTCAAATATGAGCCACGAAATTAGAACTCCTATGAATATTATATTAGGATATACGGAAATTTTAAAAGAAAAAGCTAATGAACAAAATAAAGAATATTTTGATGCCATCACAAATAGTGGGAAAAATCTTTTAGAATTAATAAATAATATTTTAGATATATCAAAAATAGAAGCTGGACATATTAGTATTGAAAAACAAAATGTTAATATTTATAATCTTATAAGTGAAGTTTTACTTTTATTTTCAATAAAAGCAAAGGAAAAAAACATAGAACTAATTTCAAGTTTTTCTGATGAAAATTATGAAAATTTATTTCTTGATGAAATAAAAATTAAACAAATTTTATTTAATATTATTGGAAATGCAATTAAATTTACTGACCGAGGATTTATAAAAATTCATACAAATTTTAAAAAAGATAAAAATAAAATAAATCTAAGTTTTGAAATTTCTGACACAGGAATTGGAATAGCAAAAAAACAAAAAAAAATTATTTTTCAAGCATTTCAGCAGAGCGAAAAACAAAATACAAGAAAATATGGAGGTACGGGACTTGGTTTATACATTACAAGTAAACTCGTAAAAATTATGAATGGAGAAATTGAATTGGAAAGTGAATTAAAAAAAGGTTCTACTTTTAAAATAAATTTTAAAGGTGTAGAAGTTTCCAAAAAAATGGAAATAAAAATAATAAAAGAAGAAGATAATTTGAAATTTATAAAAGGGACTAAGATTTTAATTGTCGAAGACATAGAAGATAATATTAAAATCTTAAAAATGTTTTTAAAAGATTTACAAATTGAAACTTTTGTGTCAAGAAATGGACAAGAAGCATTAGATCTTCTGGAAGAAAATCAAGTGGATTTAATTTTAATGGATGTACAAATGCCTGTATTAGATGGAATTTCTGCAAGTAAAATTATCAAAAAAAATGAAAATTTAAAAGATATTCCCATTGTAATATTAAGTGCTTTTGCAATGAAAGAGCAAATAGAAGAAATAAAAAAAATTGCTGATTTCTATATTACAAAACCTATTTTGAAAAAAAAACTAATTAATGTTTTAAAAAAGTTCTTAAAAACAGAAAAAAATTTTTTACAAGAAAATGAAGAAAATTTTAAAAATAATTTTAAATTTTTAATATCAGAAAAGAAAAAAGATGAATTTATAAATATTATTGAAAATCGTTTATTGAAAGTTTATGAAGAAGTTTATACTACAATTTCCATAGAAAAAATAGCTATTTTTGCAAAAGATATTTGTAAAGTATCTGAAAAATACAAAATAAAAGTTCTTTATAATTTCGGTGAACAATTAAAAATCTCTGTAAAAAATTTAAACATAGGAAAAATTTTAACTTTATTGTCAAAGTTTGAGAAACTAATTACAAAAATTAAACGTTTTATTCAAAAATAATTTTTTTGTAAATTTTTTATTTTAATTTTGTTTCAAATTATAAAAAAACAAAAAATGTTAAAAACATATAATTCTAATATAGAAATAGCTAATTTGTCAATTTTATATGAACTTTTAAATATTAAATTTTCTTTTTATAAATTTTTTATCAAATTTTTTTATATAAAAAATCTAAAAAGAAAAATTAATAAGTTTACAAAAATTATAAAAAAAATAAATATTATTTCTTTAAATGATAAAGATATTATTTCTCTTTATGAAAATTTAAAACCACAAAAAAAATTATTGGAACAAATAATAACAAAAAATCAAATTGATTATGAGTTGAAAAATGAAATGACAGAATATGAGAATTTGTTAGATAATTTAATTTTAGAATTAGAAATTACAATAGATACTATAAAATATAATGATGATGCGAGTGAAACGCTTTTAAATGAAAAAAATAAAGCAAATATTTTAGCTTCTTTGCAACAAGCAGAGAATAATGAAATTATTGAATTTAATATGATTAATTATAAAAATTAATGTAATTATTTTAATAATGTACAATATAACTTTTACGAAAAATTCTTGGAAAGAATATTTATCCTATCAAAATAATAAAAAAATTACACAAAAAATAAATAAACTTATAGAACAATGCGCAAGAACTCCATATGAAGGATTAGGTAATCCAGAAGCATTAAAAAATGAACTTACTGGATATTGGTCTTACGTATACAAAAGAAAGATAGACTTGTTTATAAGGTAAATGATAAAAATATATTAATAATATCTTGTAAAAATCATTATTAAAATTATTTATTATAATAATATTTTTTTAAATTATGATGAATTTCTTAGAAATTCAATAATATTAAAATTCAAAAACATGGATTTAACAAAAGGGAAAACAGGAATTTTAATTTTTAAATTTACTGTTCCCATGTTGATTGGTAATATTTTACACCAAATGTATAATGTTATAGATAGTATTATTGTGGGACATTTTATAGGTGATGAAGCGCTTGCAGCGGTTGGAGCATCTTTTCCCATTCTTTTTGTTTTGTTATCTTTGGTTATTGGGCTTGCAACTGGCGGAACAATAATTATTTCTCAGTATTTCGGAGCGAAAAATTTTGAAAAATTAAAACTTAGTATAGATACTATATATTTTGTAATTTTTATTTCATCTATTTTTATTTCAATATTTGGTATTTATTACAGCGAAAATATTTTTGAATTAATAGATTTACCTAAGAATATTATTCCACAAGCAAAAACTTATTTAGATATTATATTGTTTGGCCTTGTAACAAGTTTTGGTTTTTACGGAACTAATGCAATTTTACGTGGTCTTGGAGATTCTAAAACACCTTTATATTTTCAAATTATTGCAACTTTTGTAAATATTTTTTTAGATTTTCTTTTTGTTGTGTATTTTGATTTTGGAATTTCCGGAGTTGCTTATGCGACAATTATTGCACAAGGAGGAGCATTTTTTACGGCGGTAATTTATTTAAATAAATACAATAAATTATTAAAAATTTCTTTTTTCAATTTAAAATTTGATAAAAAAATTTTTAAAAATATTTTAAAAGTAGGACTTCCCTCAGGTTTTCAAAATATGTTTGTTGCTGTTGGAATGATGGCTCTATATAAAATTGTAAATGTTTTTGGTATAAATGTCATTGCTGCATATTCTGTTGTTGGAAGAATTGATTCTTTTGCAATAATTCCTGCGATGAACTTTTCTCAGGCTTTTACCACTTTCGTGGGACAAAATATAGGAGCAAAAAAAATTCACCGAGTAAAAAAAGGTTTAATTTCAACTTTGATGATGAGTTCTATAGTTTCAATAATTTTTACAATTGTTTTTGTTTTTTTCGGTACAGAAGTGATGAAAATGTTTACAAAATCAGATGAAGTTATAAAAATTGGAAATACTTATTTACAAATAGTTTCGCCTTTTTACATAGCTTTTTCCATAATGTTTTCTTTTAATGCTGTTTTTCGTGGTTCTGGAGATACCATAGTTCCTTTATTTATTACTTTATTTGCTTTATGGTTTGTTCGTGTGCCGTCTTCTTATTTTTTATCAATAGAATTTGGTGAAACTGGAATTTGGTGGGGAATTCCAATTGCATGGGTAGTTGCAGGTTTATTATCTTTTTTTTATTATCTGAACGGAAGATGGAAAAAGAAAAATGCTATGAATAATTAGAAAAGAGGAACTAAAAAATCTTAAAAAAAATGCCGTTTTTTTGAAAAAAATTTTCAATAATTTAAAAAGCATTAAAAAATTATCGTTTTTTTGAAAAAATTTTTTTCAAAAAAATAAAATCTTAAAATTTTATCGTTTTTTGGGAAAAATTTTCATTAAAAATAAAATCTTAAAATTTCATCATTTTTTGGAAAAAATTTTTATTAAAAATAAAATCTTAAAATTTCATCATTTTTTGGAAAAAATTTTTTTTAAATAAAATATTAAAATTTTGACGTTTTTTGAAAAAAATTTTTTTTAATAAAAATCGTAAAATTTTGGTCGTTTTTTAAGAAAAAATTTTTTTTTAATAAAAACGTAAAATTTTGGCATTTTTTTGGAAAATTTTTTTTTAATTTGAATTTCATTAAATATAAATAAATATCAAAATAATAAAAATTAAATTTTTTTTCATATATTAAAATTAAATTATGCCATTAAGCTGGAACGAAATAAAACCCAGAGCGATAA
>JAOZVH010000102.1 GCA_029938235.1 Bacteroidales bacterium | reverse complement strand
TTTGAAATTAAAAAAATTTTTTTCAAAAATCGTCCAAAATTTTGATATTTTTAATTTGAAATTAAAAAAAATTTTTTTCAAAAATCGTCCAAAATTTCAATATTTTTAATTTTGAAATTAAAAAATTTTTTTGATAAAAATAACTTTTAATTTTGGAAATTTTATTTTTATTATAAATGTTTTTTTTTAATTTTGTTTAAAAAATTTTGAAAAAAAATTATGTATTTAATTGATACACATACGCATTTATTTCTGAAAGAATTTGAAAAGGACATAGAAAAAGTTATTTCTCGTTCCATTGAAAATAAAGTGAAAAAATTAATTTTTCCAAATATTGACAGCACAAGCATAATTCCACTTTTAAATTTATGTAAAAAGCATAAGAATATTTGTTTTCCAAGCATAGGTTTACATCCTTCTTCAGTGAAGGAAAATTTCAAAGAGGAATTAAAAATTGTTGAAAATTATTTAAAAAAGGAAAAATTTTATTTTATTGGAGAAATAGGAATGGACCTATATTGGGATAAAACTTTTAAAAAAGAACAAATTTTTTCTTTCGAAAAACAAATTAAGTTTGCAGAAATTTATAATCTACCAATAATTATTCACATGCGAAATTCTTACGAAGAAATTTTAAAAATTTTGCGTAAAAATTCAAAAAAAAATTTAAAAGGAATATTTCATTGTTTTTCAGGAAATTTAAAACAAGCAGAAAATATTATAGATTTAGGTTTTAAATTGGGAATAGGTGGAGTTTTAACTTTCAAAAATTCTGGTTTAGATAAAGTAGTAAAAAATATTTCTTTGGAAAATATTGTTTTGGAAACAGATTCGCCTTATCTGGCACCTCATCCCAAAAGGGGAAAAAGAAACGAGAGTAGTTTTTTAATTTATATTGCCGAAAAAATTGCTGAAATTAAAAATATTAATATAAAAGAAGTTGCTGAAATTACTTCTGAAAATGCAATGAAATTTTTGAGATGAAAGTAAAATATATTATTATCAATTTTTTTGCTATTTTTTTTATGTCTTTTTCTTCTATTTTCGAAGAAAGAATTTCTTTGAAAATGATTCAAAAAAGACTTTTTAAAGATAAATATCTTAATGTTGAAGCAAATATTTATTATAATTTTGAAAATGGAAAAATGATTACAAATTATATTTATCCGGAAAATTATATTTTTGTCAGCAATAAATATGGTGAAACAAAAATTTATTATCCAGATAAAAATCAAGTGGAGATTAAAGTTGATGAAATGCTTTCATCAGAAAATAATTTATTATTTTATTTTACTTCAAATCAAACTTATGATATGGGTTTAAAATCTTTGAAGTTTACAATAAATGAAAGTCATTTTGAAGAAGATTTAATGATAACTTTATGGTCACCGCCGACGGAATTGTTAGAAAAAATCAATAAAATTAAAATTGTTCATAAAGATTATTTACCAATTTACACTGCTTATTTTAATAATAAAAATCAAATTACAAAAAAGATTTTTTATTCTAAATACGAAAATTTTACAAAATTTTCCATTCCTTGTCTAATTACAGAATTTAATTTTCTTGAAAATGGAGATTCTACTGTCAGCAAAATAATTTATTCGGACATTAAAATTGGAAGAGATGCAAATGGTAATTTATTTGATTTTGAAATTCCAAGTGATGCAAAAATATTAAAAAAAAATTAGAAAAATGAAAATTTTTATTATTATTATATTAATAATAAGTTCATTAAAAATTTATTCTCAGACAGAAAGTGATTTTGAAATTATTAAAAATAGAAGTTTTGAAAATAAAAAATATGACGATAGAATAGTTGATTTTGGAATTTCTGAAAATAAAAATAAATTTGTAAAAAATAATCCATTAAATCTTTTTATGGGAAGTTTTATGTTTTTTTATCAAAAAATAGTTTCTGAACAGTTTTTTGCAACTTGTCTTTATGACCCAACTTGCTCGGCTTACAGCAGAAAATTAATTAAAGAATTTGGAATTTTCAAGGGAGTAATTTCTTCGGCAGATAGATTGTCAAGATGCAATAAAATTTCGGCAACAGGAATTCATCATTTTAAATTTGATAAAAAAACTCATAAGGTTAAGGAAAAAACTAATTTTTATAAATAATTTCTATGATAAAAACAGCGATTGCAATTTTAAATTGGAACGGAAAAGATTTTTTAAAAACATTTTTGCCCTCAGTTGTAAAATTTTCTAATTCATCTGAAAATAAAATTTTTGTAATAGACAATGGTTCTGAAGATGATTCTGTGGAATTTTTAAAAGAAAATTATAAAAATATTACTTTAATTTTATTAGAAAAAAATTACGGTTTTGCCGAAGGTTATAATAAAGGACTTTCTAAAATTGAGGCAAAATATTTTATTTTATTAAATTCTGACCTTGAAGTTACAAAAAATTGGATAAAACCAATAATTGATTTTATGGACGAAAATGAAGATGTTGCCGCTTGTATGCCGAAAATAAAATCCTATCATTTTCGAGAAAATTTCGAATATGCCGGTGCTTCTGGCGGTTTCATTGATAAATTTGGTTATCCATTTTGCAGAGGACGAATTTTTGAAATTACCGAGAAGGATAATGGTCAATATGATAAAAAAATAGAAGTTTTTTGGGCAAGTGGTGCTTGTTTTTTTATACGTTCTAATTTATATAATTCTTTGGGTGGTTTGGATAAAGATTTTTTCGCTCACATGGAAGAAATAGATTTATGTTGGAGATTGAAAAATTTGAACTATAAAATTATGTGTATTCCGGAAGTTGAAGTTTTTCATTTTGGTGGAGGTACAATGCCAAAAACAAGTTCAAGAAAATTATATCTAAATTTTAGAAATAATTTATTAATGATGTATAAAAATTTACCTGAAAAAAAATTGATTTCTATTTTAATAAAACGTATGTTATTAGACGGAATTTCTGCTCTTATGTTTTTATTTAAATTAGAATTTTCTTATTTTTTTGCTGTTTTTAAAGCACATATTTCATTTTATAAAATGATAAAAAAGTTCAAAAAAAAACGCCAATTTTTACAAAAAAAAGTTTTAAAGAATAATCATAAAACAGTTTATAAAAAAAGTATTGTTTTTGATTTTTTTATAAAAAGAAAAAAAAGTTTTTCAAAAATTATTTTTTAATTTCAAAATTCATTAAAAATTGGCATTTCATTGATTTTTTTTTTTTAATTTTAAATAAATCGGTATTTTATTGAAAGAAATCTTTAATTTTAAATTAAAGATTTTTTAAGTTTAATAATGTTTTTCCATTTTCCAAATTTCGTATTCATTATATCTATTTCATCATTCCAAATAATTTCATAACCATTTTCTTATTTTTAGCTTTTAGAAATAAATTTCAACATTACAAAACCTAATTTTTAGGTTTTTTTGAATTTATTTGAAAAGAAAATTTTATGGAAAATTAAAAATTAATTAAAAATCTTATGAAAAACAACATTTTACCAAAAAAAATGAAAGTATGGTGATTTGAATATTGTTTTTTAAAGGATGAAAAAAATATTATAAAAAATTAAATTTTTTTTCAAAAAAATGCCAATTTTTTAATATTTTTTTAAAATTATAAAAATAAATTTTTCATCTTATTAAAAAAATTCATTTATTATTTAATCTTAATTTTAATTTTATTTATTTTACGTTTATCTACCTCTTGAATTGTAAAAATAAATTTATTAAAATTTATTATGTCATTTTTTTTAGGAATTTCTTTCTTGATTTCCAAAATCAATCCGGCAAGTGTTTCTGATTCTTTTTTTATTTCGTCAAAAATGAAATAATCAACATCTATAATTTTGCAAAAATCATTTAATAAAATTTTCCCTTTAAATTCATAATTTTTATCGTCTATTTTTTTATAATTTAATTCTTCTTCATTCAATTCATTTTGAATTTCGCCTACGATCTCTTCCAAAATATCTTCCAAAGTAACTATTCCGGAAGTTCCTCCATATTCATCTACAACTATTGCTAAATGTTTTCTTGTATTTTGAAATTCCTCTAACAAATCTTTGATTTTTTTTGTCTCCGGAACATAAAAAACCTCATTCATTAAATTTTGCCAATTAAAATTCTTATTCTTTTCAAGAAACGGTAATAGAACTTTTTTATGTAAAATCCCTTTTATATTATCAAGATTTTCATTAAAAATTGGAATACGTGAATAATTATTTTCTGCAATTTTTTTTATTAAAATATCAAAATTTGTATTCTTTTCTATGGCAAAAATATTTACACGTGCTTTCATAATTTCTTTTACGTCTATATTTGCAAAATTTACAATACCTTCTAAAATGTCTTTTTCCTTTTCCAAATCTTTATTTGATGTTAAATCCAAAGCATTAGAAAGGTCATTTAAAGAAATATTCTTTTTTTTATGCAATTTTTTATTTACAACAGAAGTAAATGAAATAAGTAAATTATTAAAAGGTTTTAAAATTTTTTCCAGAAAAGAAATGGGATAAACCATAAAAGTAGCAAAATTTATGGGATATTGAGTGGCATAAACTTTCGGAAGAATTTCTCCAAAAAGAAGAATTAAAAAAGATACAAAAATAACCTCTATCCAAAAACCTAAAATTAAATTTCCCGAAAAATCAAAAGTTTTATTGATTAAAAAAGTTGATAAAATAACTATACTTATATTAATAAAATTATTACTAATTAAAATTGTTGCAAGTAATTCCTCTGGATTTTTTAATAATTTAAAAATTAATTTTTCACTTTTTAAGGCAGATTTTTTTAATTTTTTTAATTTTTGCGGAGATAAAGAAAAAAACGCAATCTCTGAACCTGAAATTAAAGCAGAGAAAAAAATTAAAATAATTTCAAAAATATAAGCAAAAATTAAAAAAAAAGACAATTCAATATTTAAAAAATGAAAATCCATATTTTATAATTTATTAATTTATAAAATTTTTTAAAAAAACTTTTTTTCATAATTCGTTAAAATTTTTATATTTTTAAAATTCAAAAAAAATATCATTTTTTGCAAAAAAAAATTTTTTATTTATATTTGCAAAAAAAAAATATGAAAATCTACAAAGTTGGTAAAAATAAAGAATATAGCAAAGTTCAAGAAGTTTTATTTTTGAAAGGAAAGGAAAATTTAATTATTGAAATTGACGAAGGAGCGTATTCGGAATATATAGATTTAGAAAAAGCAAAAAATGTTCAAATAATTGGAAAAGGAAAAGTTTCTGTTTTTTCCTCCAAAAAAGAAAGCATTATAAATATTTTAAACGCTTCAAATATTTCAATAGAAAATTTGAATATAAAAAATATTATAGAAAAAAAAGATTTTTCTGCATCTATAAATTTGAATTATTCCAATAATGTAGAGATAAAAAACTGTATTATTCACGACAGTAATAATACTGGAATTAGAATTTTTCAAAGTCAAAATGTAAAATTAATTAATTCTTTGATAATAAATAATTTTGAAGGAATTAACGTTTCCTATTCAAAAATTGATTTTATCAATAATTCTATTATTAAAAATAGGAAATTTAATTTAAAATTTTATATTTCTGAAGCAAATTTGGAAAAAAATATTTTTTCTATGAGTAAAGAAGGAATACGAATTTCTAAAATTTCCGGAAATAAAAAAGATGCAGAATTAAAAATCAAATCAAAAAAAAATTTATGTTTTGAAAATGAAGAAAATATTATAGATGGTAAAATTGAAAATGTTTTCGAAAGCAAATTAAATTTTCTAAGTGTTCGTAAAAATGATTTTCGTCTAAGAGATAAAAAATTTAAAAGTTTTGGAGTAAATGAAGAAATTCTTTTAAAATGGAAACAAGAATTTTCTCAAATTTCCAATGAAAAAAATGATGTAAATCCAGAAATAAAACTGTCATTTTTTCTTAATTTTGGTTTGAAAAGATTATTGGTTGAATATAAATCTATTCTTAAGGAACAATTTAGAATTTGGGGTTTACGAAATATTAATTTTATAGAAAGTGAATTTGACTTGAAAGATGAAAATACTGACGTATTATTTATTTTAAATGCTTTTGATACTTTGCACGAAAAAACCATTTCAAAAATAATCAACAGATGTCAAAAAATAAATAAATCTATTTATTGTTATTTGCCCTCAGCAAATTTCAACACAACTCCGGCAAAAATGAATCTTCATAAAATGGTAGAAGTGCTTGAAAATCAAAATTTTTTAAAACAAAGTTTGCCGAAGCAAATTATTTATTATGCAAATTATGACGAACTTTTAAATTCCATTCATAATAAAATTCCAAAACGAAATTCACAGATTATTTTAGGAAAATTAGAGTTGAAAAATATTAGTCGTTTTTCTAATTTAACATTAAATTTTGATGAAAAATTTTTATGTTTACTTTCTTATGATGGATTAGGAAAAACAAGTATTTTGAGAGCCATTGCTTTAGCCATCACCGGAATAAATCATTTTGATGAAAATGAAAAAAAACTAATTGCTTATGAAATGCTGAGAGTTACCGGTGTAAATAGGCATGGATTTTTTCAAACAGAAAATGGACATATAAAACTTTTTTATACTATAAATAGAGTAAAATATCAAAATTATTTGAAATTTGTAGTAAGGGATAATGGAAGTGTAGAAATTCTAACTAATTCTGATTTTTCTGCTGTTGACGGTAGTATTTTAAAATCTCTTGTAATTGGTTTTCCCAAAATTATAAACCAAAATTTTGTTTCTAATAGTAAAGAAATTGTACAAAATTCTGCTGTAAATCTTCCACATTTGAATGATCTTTATAATTTAACTTTAAATAAAAATGATAAAAGGGTAGAACATTTTTGTAATTGGTTAGCATTTCTGGAGCATAATGCAGAATATGAAGAAAGAAATAGAGCAAGTAATTTCTTAGAAGATAAAAAAGAAAATGAAGAAGAAGTAAAAGAAAGAAAATTAATTAATTTTCTTTTTGAAATTGCTTCAGAAATTGCAGAAGAAGAAATAAGTTTTAAAAGTTTTAAACGTCAAAATCATAATGATATTTGGATAAATACATCATCTTACAAAGATGGAATTCGTTTGTCTTTTGCAGGTTTACATTATCAAAATTTGCTTTCTTTCATTGGAATTTTTATAAAAAGAATGATGGAAGCATATCCAGACATAGACGATTTTATGAACCAACCAGCTGTGATTCTAATAGATGAAATTAATGCTTTTTTACCTCCAATTTTTCAATTTAATTTATTAAAAGTTTTGCGAAGAAAATTTAAAAATACACAATTTATTGTGGCATCTAATTCGCCTCTTGTGGTTGAAAATTTAGGGAAAAATCAACTGTTACATTTAATAGAAGACGGACGAAATGTGCAAATTGAATATAATGAAAAAGATATTTGGGAATGGAATAAAGAAAAATTAAGTACGGATTTCTTTCAAATAGAAACAGATTATTCTTCAATTGATACAAATCAATTGGAAATAGAACTTGAAAAAATGAAAGAAAATGAAGCAGATGAATATAAAATTTTAGAAATGGAAAAATTATTAGAACACATTTATAAAATTGAAAAATAAATTTTTTTAATAGAATTTTATGGCAAAAAATGGCGAGAAAAAAAGTTTTTTTGAGAAATTTAAACATAAATTTCAAATGGTTATTTATAATGAAGTTACATTTGAAGAAGTTTGGCGTTTACGTATTTCTGTTTTTAACATTTTCAATTACATTATAATTTTCGCAATTATATTAATTTTTTTAACAACTTTTTTAATTTCTTATACCTCACTAAAAGAATTTATACCCGGCTATCCTGATGGAAGTATGCGAGGAAATATTTTAAAAAATTCTGTAAGTTTAGATTCCTTAGAGCGAGAACTTTTAATAAGAGACAAGTTTTTGTTAAATATAAAAAATATTATTTCAGGAAAAGAAACTATTTATGATGAAAAAAAAGATAAAGAAATAGAAAGATATGATAATATAAAATTTACAAAGTCAAAAGAAGATTCTGTTCTGAGAGAAACAGTGGAAAAAGAAGGAAAATATAACTTATCTCCGGAAACAAGAAAAAATTTTGTTTTAAATACTTTGCATTTTTTTCCGCCGGTAAATGGAATAGTTACTAATTCTTATGATGTTTCCAAAAGACATTTTGGTGTTGATATTGTTGCCGAGCCTAATTCTGTTGTTTCATCTACTTTGAGTGGAACAGTTCTTGTTTCTTCATGGACTTTAGAAACTGGTTATGTTTTACAAATTCAACATAGTAATAATTTAATTTCTGCTTATAAACATAACTCTCAACTTTTTAAAAAGCAAGGCGATCTAGTAAAAGCAGGTGAAGCTATAGCGATAATTGGAAATACAGGAGAATACACAACTGGACCACATTTACATTTTGAAATTTGGTATAATGGAAAATCTTTAAATCCTGAAAAATATATAGTTTTTTAATGAAATTTTTATTTAAAAAAAAAATAATTTAAATTTTAAATTATTTTTTTTTTAAATAAAAATTTCTAATTTCTTTGTCTCATTTTTTGCATAAATGAACTTCCCATCATACGACTTAAATTCTTTCCACCGGATAATGATCTCATCATTTTGCGAGTTTCGTCGAATTGTTTCACAAGTCTATTTACTTCTTGAATACTTGTTCCACTACCTTTTGCAATACGTTTTCTTCTGCTTCCATTTATAATATTAGGTTTTTCTCTTTCTTCTTTTGTCATAGAAAAAATAATTGCTTCTATACTTTTAAATGCGTCGTCGTCAATATCAATATTTTTTAAAGCTTTTCCAACTCCGGGTATCATTCCAACAAGGTCTTTTAAATTCCCCATTTTCTTAATTTGTCCAATTTGCTTCAAAAAATCATTAAAATTAAATTGATTTTTGGAGATTTTCTTTTGTAATTTTCTTGCTTCCTCTTCATCGAATTGTTCCTGTGCTTTTTCAACAAGAGAAACTATATCTCCCATTCCAAGTATCCTATCCGCCATACGAGCAGGATAAAAAATATCCAAAGCATCCATTTTTTCTCCCATACCAACAAATTTTATTGGCTTATTAACAACAGAACGAACAGATAAAGCTGCCCCACCCCTTGTATCACCATCTAATTTTGTCAGCACAACACCGTCAAAATTTAATCTTTCATTAAACTCTTTTGCCGTATTTACGGCATCTTGCCCAGTCATAGCATCAACAACAAAAAGCGTTTCATTTGGTTCTACATTTTGTTTAATGGAAGTGATCTCTTGCATCATCCTTTCATCTATAGCTAAACGTCCGGCTGTATCTATAATTACAACATTATAACCGTAATTTTTAGCATGTTCTATTCCATTTAATGCAATTTCTATTGGATTTTTATTTTCAATTTCTGAATAAACAGGAACTTCTATTTGCTCTCCGAGAATTTTCAATTGTTTGATTGCAGCTGGACGGTAAACATCACAAGCAATTAATAATGGTTTTTTTTTCTTTTTCTTTTTTAAGAGATTGGCAAGTTTACCAGAAAAAGTAGTTTTTCCTGAACCTTGAAGTCCGGCAATTAATAATACAGAAAATTTATTTTCTAAATTAATTTCTGAATGTTCACCACCCATAAGTTTTACAAGTTCTTGATGAACAATTTTAATCATCATTTGACCCGGTTTCACTGACTTAAGGACATTCCTACCTAGGGCTTCTTCTTTAATTTTTTTTGTAAAAGTCTTTGCGATTTTATAATTAACATCAGCGTCGAGAAGTGCTCTTCTGACATCTTTTAAAGTTTCTGCAATATTTATTTCTGTGATTCTTCCTTCACCTTTTAAAATCTTAAAAGACTTTTCTAACCTATCTGATAAATTGTCAAACATTTTTTTTATTTTATTGAATTACAAAATTACAATTTTTTTTCAAAATTAATTTTAAATTAAAAAAAAATCCAATTCTTTTGAAAGAATTGGATTTTTTTTTTAATGTTTGCCATCATATTTGTGATGCCCTTTTTTCCCTCTATGGTCTCTTTTGTTGTGTTTTCCTTTTTTTTCAAAATGAGTATCGAAATACAATTTTTGTTTTTCTGTCAATAATGCTCTCACTTGCATTCTATGATTAGAACCTTCTTTCGCCATTGCAGTTTTGATAGAACCAAGTTCTTCTATCGTTTTATTGATTTCCTTAGTATTTGGAGTGCTTGATGTTTCCAAAGTTCTCAGATGAACTTCCTTAGAGGCTTTTTTATTTCGGAAATCAATTCTTTTTCTTTTGTGAGTTAAAACTAAACTCTCAATTTTTTTTTCTTGATCTGCGGTAAGTTCTGGAATTTTCTTATAAACATTTCCTCGCTCATTATGCCCATCACAGCCATCTTTTTTTCCGTGCTTCTGAGAAAAACCACCTAGAGAAATGCAAAAAATTAAAACCAAACTACCTAAAACTTTTAAACTCTTCATAAAAAAAATAAAAAATATATTTATAATAAAATTTTCAATAATAAGACTTTTTTTTTTCAAAAAGGTTTAATCAAAAGAAAAAAATATTAAAAAAAATGAAAATTTTAAAATATAAAAAAAAAACGTCTTTTTTTGAAAAAATTTTTTTTTAAATTTTAAATTAAAAAACATTAAAATTTTCACGATTTTTGAAAAAAATATTTTTAATTTCAAATTAAAAATTATTAAAATTTTCACGTTTTTTGAAAAAAAATTTTTTTATTTTGAAATTAAAAAATGTTAAAATTTTCACGTTTTTTGA
>JAOZVH010000306.1 GCA_029938235.1 Bacteroidales bacterium | reverse complement strand
AAAAATCGTCCAAAATTTTAATGTTTTTAAATTTCAAATTAAAAAAAAATTTTTTCAAAAATCGTCCAAAATTTTAATGTTTTTAAATTTCAAATTAAAAAAATTTTTTTTCAAAAAAACGTCCAAATTTTAATGCTTTTAAATTTTAAATTAAAAAAAATTTTTTTCAAATTCGTCCAAAATTTTAAGATTTTTTAGTTTCAAAAAAAAAAAAATTTCATTCACATTATTCATTCCTCATTAAAAAAATTCCTCATTGAAATAATTTCAACAATTTTTTTACAAGCATTTCCATCTCCGTAAGGATTATGCGATTTTGCCATTTTTTCGTAATGTTCTTTATCGTCTATTAATTTACTCACTTCAAAAATAATTTTATTTTTATTTGTACCTAATAATTTCACTGTTCCTGCTTTTAAAGCTTCTGGTCTTTCGGTAGAATCTCTCATCAACAGAACAGGTTTTCCAAGACTTGGTGCTTCCTCTTGAACTCCACCGCTGTCAGTCAGCAATAAATAAGATTTATTCATTAAATAAATGAATTGTAAATATTCCAAAGGATTTATCAAATGAACATTTTTCAAACCACTCAAAATTTCATAAACAGGTTTTTGTACTTTTGGATTCAAATGGACAGGATAAATAATATGAAAATTTTTATATTTCAAAGCAATTTCTTTAATTGCTTCGCAAAGATTTATAAAACCTTCTCCAAAATTTTCTCGTCTATGTCCAGTAACAAGTATAAATTTATCTTTATCAAAAGAAAAATTCTTTAAATTTTCATCAAAAAATCGCAAAATATTTTTTTCTAATTTGCTATTTTTATTGATTTTTTTCAATGCTAAATATAAAGCGTCAATTACAGTATTTCCCGTAATAAAAATATTTTCAGATTTTACATTTTCTTTCAATAAATTTTCTTTTGAAATTTCTGTCGGAGCGAAATGATATTTTGCAATACTTCCTGTTAATTTGCGATTAATTTCCTCCGGAAAAGGCGAATAAATTTTATTCGTTCGTAAACCAGCTTCCACGTGTGCAACATCTATTCTTTGATAATAAGATGCTAAACTCGTAGAAAAAGTTGTCGTTGTATCTCCGTGAACCATAACTAAATCTGGTGCAAATTCTCTAAGAATTTTCCTCATTTTTAAAATCACTTTGCTTGTTACATCATACAAATCTTGATTTTTTTTCATAATATTCAAATCAAAATCTGGTTTAATTTCAAAAATTTCTAAAACCTGGTCAAGCATTTCACGATGTTGTGCAGTTACGCAAACTTTAGTTTCAAATTTGTCAGGAAAATTTTTAAACTCTTGAACTAATGGAGACATTTTTATCCCTTCAGGACGAGTACCAAAAACTATAAGTATTTTTTTTTTCATAAAAAATATTATTATTTAAAATTATTTTTTTTATTTACAATATAAAAATTTAACTCCTTGTAAATTTTTATAAATTTGTTTTAAATCTTGAAATCTAAGAGAATCAAAGGTGTAAGAAACAAAATATTCATAATTACCATTTTCCAATTTTTCTAAAATTACAAATTGCCAAATTCTACCGACAATAAAAGAACCGTAAATTTTATTTTTTTTATTTAATTCCATCGCAGTTATCATTCCAGCAATGAGTTGATATTCTGGATTTCCTGATGGATTTATGGATTTTTTATATTCTTGAATAAAAAAATAAGGTTCTTCTACTTCGTCTATTCCTGTTGCAACTATTAAATCCGGTTTTCCTTTCAATATAAAACCATTTAATTCGCAAGATATTTCCGAACCATACCAGTCTTTAACATTTTCATAATGAAAATTTATTTGGTTTAAAATAGCTCCAATAAATCTTATGGATAATTTTTGCTCACTGTAAGACGATAAATGTAATTCGTGAATATCAATTAATTCTAAAAAAAAATCTTTTTCTTTTTCTGATATTTTGTAATCATAAGAAAACCATTCATAAAATTTTGAATGCTTTTTTAGTTTTTTAATATTTACAACTTGCATTAATTTTTTTAATGTGCAATTTCTAAAAACGATTATATTTTCCCCTTTGATTTCTTTCATAAAAAAAATTTTACAAAAAAAACATTTTTTTATTAAAAAAAAAGCATTTTGCGAAAAAAATTTTTTTTCAAAAAAAATAAATTATGTCAGAAGATATAAAGAAAATAGTTCAGGAAAAATACGCAGAAATTCTTGATAAAAATAAAGTTCTTGGTTGTGGATGTGGCTGTGGCGACGAAAATGATTTTACTTTTCCAGATGGAAGTAAAGATTTTAGTAAAGATTACACAAACTTAGATGGTTATGAAAAAAATGCAGATTATAATCTTGGTTGTGGAATTCCCACCGCTTTTTTATCTATAAAAAAAGGTGATACTGTTGTTGATTTAGGTTCAGGTGCCGGAAATGATGTTTTTGTTGCTCGTCAAATAGTTGGCGAAAATGGAAAGGTCATTGGCATTGACATGACAGATAAAATGATAAAAAAAGCAAATGAAAACAAGAAAAAACTTTCTTACGAAAATGTTGAATTTCTTTTGGGAGATATAGAAAATCTACCTGTAAAAGAAAATACAGCAGATTTTGTAATTAGTAATTGTGTGATGAATCTTGTTCCAGACAAAGAAAAAGCTTTTGGTGAAGTTTTTAGAATTTTAAATAAAAATGGTAAATTTAGCATTTCTGATATTGTTACATCTGGAATACTTCCGGATAAATTAAGAAAATCTGCTGAATTATACGTTGGTTGTGTTGCCGGAGCAATTGATAAAAAATTGTATTTAGACACAATAAAAAATGCTGGGTTCAAAAATGTAGAAATTGTTGAAGAAAAAAAATATATTCTTCCGGAAGATATGGTTAAAAATTATCTTTCCGAAGAAGAATATAATTCCTACAAAACAAGCAAAGCAGAAATTCTAAGCATAACAGTAAAAGCAGAAAAATAATTCAACAGTACAAACCTAATTTTTAGGTTTTTTATGATTTTTTTCCAATAAACTTTTTTAAAAAAAAAAGTTTATTTTTTTTTTTATCTTTGAAAAAAATAAATTTTATGGAAAATAAAAAATAAATTAAAAATTAATT
>JAOZVH010000305.1 GCA_029938235.1 Bacteroidales bacterium | reverse complement strand
TTAATTTCTAAATCAGAAGATTATAAAACCGCTTTTTTGCATTTCGATGAAATGATTATTAAAAAAATCATACCAGATAATTATACTTTTAGTTTCTTGATAAGAAAAGCAAACAGTTTTAATGTTGCTTGGGGGCTTTTTGAAAAAATGAAAAAATGGAAAATAAGACCAAATAATTATATTTTTAATTTTTTGATAAGAACAACAAATAATTTTAAAGATTTAAAAAAATCTCTTGATGCTATGTTATCTTATGGTGTTCATAGTGATTTCCACATCAAAAGAACTATAAATTATAAATTAAAAAAATTTGGCAGAATAGAAAAATTATCTTTTGAAGATTGGGCTGCTGAAAATAATTTTGATTTTGAAATTAAAAGGAGATATAAAAAGAGATATACAAAGAGGTATAAAAATTAAAAAATTTTTTTTCAAAAATCGCCAATTTTTTATTGATTTTAAATTTTTTTATATATTTGTAAAAAAAATAATATGTTAGATTTAACAAAAATTAAATATGAAATTATCAAAGATTTAAAAGTATTATAAATGTTTACAAATAATCGTGACAAATGATGCCAATAAATTTGGCATCATTATTGTAGGATATTTTATATGAAAGAAGAAAAACAAATTATAAAAGAGTTATCTGATGAAACTTGTTGAAAAACATATTATTAAAAGAGGTACAGATATTTTTAAAGAATTGGATTATTTATGTTTTCTTTCTAAAAATCTTTATAATGCAGGTTTGTATGCCATTAGACAACATTTTTTTGCTACAAAAAAGTTTAAAAATTATATAGCAATAAACAATGAATTTATCAAAAATAAACAAATTGATTATTATGCTTTAAATACTCAAGTTTCCCAACAAACTTTAAAAATTATTGAGCAGAATTTTAAATCCTTTTTTTCATTATTAAATTCAAAAAAAATAAAGAAAGTAAGGATACCTAAATATCTTGATAAAAAAGGTAGATTTATGCTGATTTACACCAATCAAAGAATATCCAAAAAATATTTGAAACAAGGCATTATCAAACCTTCGGGCACTTCAAATGTTTTTATTAAAACGAAACAAACAGCCATTCAGCAGGTAAGATTTTTACATAAAGGTAATCATATTGTATGTGATATTATTTATAAAAAAGAAGAAAAAAAAATTAAAACAAACAATAATAGATATTGTTCCATTGATTTAGGTATAAATAATTTAGCCACTATAGGAAGCAATGTTGTAAAATCAATTATCATCAATGGAAGACCCTTAAAATCTATTAATCAGTTCTTTAATAAAAAATTAGCTTTCTATAAATCTGAAATGCAAAAAAAATTTAAAAAGAAATCAAGCAATAGAATAAAAAGATTATTCAATAAGAGAAGCAACAAAATAAAAGATTATTTACATAAA
The DNA here is from genome assembly GCA_029938235.1 of Bacteroidales bacterium. Taxonomy (GTDB): domain Bacteria; phylum Bacteroidota; class Bacteroidia; order Bacteroidales; family 4572-128; genus 4572-128. The sequence goes on along the minus strand of JAOZVH010000305.1, from coordinate 1,696 downwards.
ACAAGCAGATATATTGTGAATTTTTTAGTTTCTAACAAAATCAATACCTTAGTGATAGGTAAAAATAAATTGTGGAAACAAAACATCAATATAGGTAAAAAAAATAATCAAAATTTTGTTCAAATTCCTTATGATAAATTTAATCAAATCTTATCTTATAAATGTAAATTAGAAGGGATAAATGTTATTTTACATGAAGAAAGTTACACCTCAAAATGTTCATTTTTAGATAATGAAAAGATTTGTAAGCATGAAAAATATTTAGGAAAGCGAATAAAAAGAGGTTTATTTCAATCTTCAAAAGGAAAATTAATAAATGCAGATTTGAATGGAGCTTTAAATATTCTTAAAAAAGTAGTTGGAGAATTTCAGTATCCAATAGAGGTGTGTAGTATGCCATCTGTCCTAAAAACAGTAAAATAAATTCGAATGTCATTATGTCACCATTTGGCACAAAAGTTTATAACTATTTCAATTCACTTCCAAAGAAGATGCTTTAAAAATACAAAATATTATAAAAAATAAGGAAAAAATAAATTTTAATAAAAATAAAATTCCTGTTTATATAATTTTGCAAACTTTGGTTAATAAGAATATTTCTCTAAAACAAACGATTTTCGACGAGTTAGAAGTATCCGCAAAAAAAGGAGAGAAATTAATAAAAAATGGTTCATTTTGTTTTTTTCTTGATGGCGTGGACGAAATTCACAAAGATTCATTAAAACTAAGACTCGAAGAAATACAAAACTTATTGGATAATTATGAGAAAAATATTTTTCTCATTTCAAGTCGTTCACAAAAAGGCAATCCTTTTAGAAATCTGTCTGTTTTTCAGTTGAGAAGATTAGATGAAAAAAGAATGAATTTCTTTTTGGAAAAGAACAGTACTAAAAAAACTTTTAAAAAAATAAGTGATGAGTTTAAGAAAAATAAGAGGTTAAAAAAAATAGCAAATACTCCACTTTTGCTTTCGCAATTAATTCAAACCGTAGAAAAACAAGGTAAAATTCCACAAAATGAAGGCAATATCGTCAGAGATTTTATTAATTTACTTATAGAAAGAGAATATATTGAAAAGAAAAATCCATTTTTTGACAAAGAAAATGAAAGTATTATTTTAAATTTTCTCGGAAGACTTGGTTATTTTAGCCTAGAAATGAAAGGCGAAAAAGCAACAATGACGGAACAAGAAATTATTTACGTATTCAAAGAATATTCAAAAGAAAATAATTTACAAGATTTTAATTATTATTATTTAATGCAAATGGCTATTCAATTGACCATTTTAGAAAGAAAAAATAATAAGTTAATTTCATTCGCACATCAATCATATCAGGATTATTTTCATTCAGAAGAACAATTTAAAAAAGAAGGAATGTGGATTTAAGATAATGAGGAATTTTTTAATGAGGAATTAGAAATGATTTTTCATTCCTAATTCCTAATTAAAAAATTCCTAATTAAAATTTTCCTCAGATAAACCAGTTATTTGAGTAATATCTTCATTACTTAATCCTTTTATTTTTAAAGATTTTGCTATTTCTAAGGTTTTCTTTCTTTCGCCTTCTTGCATTCCTTCTTCTCTACCTTTTTCCATTCCTTTTTCCATTCCTTTTTCCATTCCTTCTTTTCTACCTTGCTTCAGACCTTTCTTTAAGCCTTTTTCTATTGCGCTTTCCAAAATATTTTTATCAGA
>JAOZVH010000304.1 GCA_029938235.1 Bacteroidales bacterium | reverse complement strand
AATAATTTCAATTTCCTCATCATTTAATTGGTATAATTTATAAACCATTTTGTTAATTTCATTTTCAATTTTGTTAATTTGAAATTGTAAATCATTGATTTTTTCGCAAGTTTCATTAAAAAAATTACGCCAATTATTACTGCCAGAAAGAGAAAATTTTATTTTTTGCTTTTTTAATTCTTTTTTTAAATATTTAAAATCTGATGAATAAAAATTTTCCAAATTCCTCGTAAATTTTAAATTATCAAATTCTTCAGATAAATTTAAGAGAAAATTATTCTTTTCTTTTTCTAAATTCTCATTTAAAAAAATAATTTTTCCTACAAAAAAATCAATTTTTTTTTGATTTTCTAAATTTGTAATTTCTGGAATTGGTAAATTTATTAAAAATTTTTTTTTGTAACGAAAACCTGTTTTTCCTAAACCTCCTCCAGAGTAAAATTTTTTGAAAAAATAAGAAACTATTTTTGAATTTAAAAAAGAAATTAAATATTTTAAATTTTCACCCACCATTAAAAATGAAGTTGCCTCAATATAAAATTTTTTATTTTCCAAACAAAATTGTGCTTCTTTTACTATTTCAGAATAAATTATTTTTTCTTTTTCAAAATCTTGAAAATATACACAATTTCTTAAATTCGTCCAATGTTTACCTTTATCTTGTCGTTTTTTTGATTTTTTTTCATCTTTTAATAGATGTTCGTAAATTTTTGGGAAATCTTTTTTAACATTTATTCTTTCTATATTTTTAGATTTTATTCCGTTATGAGAATTTATTAAAAATAAATTAGCAAATTTATAAGAATATTTTTTAATATCTCTACCCCTAAGAATTGGTTTAATAATTTCTGCATTTTTTGGGTCGGCATTTATTAATTCATTTTTTTTATTTTCATCAATAATGAAAGCTTCGTTAAAACCAGTTTTAATTCCGTAACTTATTTTAATATTCCAGTCTTTCAAAGGTTTTCCGATTTTTTCAATTTTTTGTTTAATTTGAAATTCTTTTTTGGATAAAATTACAAAATTCTCTTCATTTAAATTTGAAATTTTTATGTGATTTTTTGAAAAATATTTTTTTAAATCTGTGGAGATTAAAAAATCATTTTTCACCATAAGAGCATTTGTTAAATTTTTATTTTCCGCTTTTTCACAAATTAAAATGTTGGTGTCCACCGTTGCTTCGGAGAAAATTTGCGTTCCCGCAAAATCAATTAATTGCAAAATATTTGTATTTTCTATAAAATATTTTCTTAATTTTTTTCCGTAACTGGCTCGCATCCACTTGTTTGAAGTTATAAAACCCATTATTCCATTATTTTTTAAAAGGATATTTCCTTTTTCGTAAAACAGGCAATACAAATCTCCGGACTTAGCAAAAGTTTTATATTTTTGATTTTCTAAATTTTTTTGATAATTTGTTCCGGAGAATTTTTGAATTTGAACGTATGGCGGATTTCCAATTATCACGTCAAAACCGCCGTTTTTCATAATTTCAGAAAATTCTTTTTCCCATTTAAATTCTTCCGAAATCAAAGAATTTCCGCATTTAATATTTTCGTTTAAATTGGATAATTTTCTATTTTTTTTTGCCGTCCTCAGCCACAAAGAAAGTTTTGCAATTTCTGTTCCTTCTAAATTTATATCAACACCAAATAAATTTTTTTCCAGAATTTCCTTATCTGTGTCGTAAATTCTTAGTTTTTCCTTCTTCAATTCCGAAATAATATTATCAATTTCTTTATGCTCGGAAATTAAAAATTGCAAAGCAGAATTTAAAAACGCACCGCTTCCGCAAGATGGATCTAATATTTTCAAAGAAAATAAAAAGTTTTTATAATTTTGTAATTTCTCAAAAATAATTTTTCCTTCTTTATTTAACTTTCCATTTTTATTCAAATAATTATCAAATTCTATGTCGGAAATTCCCAAATTATTTTTTTTCTCGTATAAAATTTTTCCGATTGTATTTTCAATTATGTATGAAGTAATATATTTTGGCGTGTAAAAAACTCCATCTTTTTTACGAATATTTAATTTTTCTATGTTTAAATTTTCAAAATCTTTCAAAGAATGTTCAAAAATATGTCCAAGAATATTTACATCAACCTCAGATTTGAAATCATATTTTGAAATTTTCTTCACATCTTCCAAAAGAATTGCATCATCTATTTTCAAATTATCTAAAATTTCATCCTTTTGAAATAAACCACCGTTGTAAGCCGGAATATTATCAATTTCTGTTTCTCCCTTTTTTCCGAGATTTATATAATCAAAAAACTGTTTATAAACCTCGTACATAGATTTATAATTGTCTGCTTCTTTCAAAATAAAAAACCTTTTTATGATTTTTTCTATGAAATTCGTTGGTAAAATTCCAATATCTTGTGAGAAAAAAATAAATAATAATCTGTCGAGTAATTTTTGCGATTTTTTGAATAAAATAATTTTTTCGTGATTTTCATTGTTTTTTATTAGATTTTGGAAAATTTTATTTTTTAAATTAAAATAATCATTATAAAGTTTTTCGGAGATTTCTTCCTCGTAAATTAAAGTTTCATTTTTTAATTTTAGCGGAATATCATTTAAAAGATTTTCTTTATTCAACAAAAAATATAATAAATTAAAATCTTTTTTTTGCAAATTAAAGAGGTCAAATTCTTCGAAATTATTTGCATAATCTATATAAAATCTCAGTTTTGCGAAATTAGAAATTATTACATATTTACAATTTTCTTGATTATTCCTGTAGTAAAACGCTTGTCTAACAACCTTAGAAAAATCTTTTAAAGATGTGGATTTCAATTCTATAACAGCAATTACTTGATTATTTTTTATAATTGCGGCATCGGTTTTTCCTGCATTTGTTTCGTTCTTTTTTTCCAAAACTATATTAAAATCTTTTTCGGGTTTTATTTTATAATGAAGAATTTTCACAAATAAATCTCTCAGAAAACCTTCTTGATATTCTTCCTCTTTAAGTTTTTTAATTTGTTTTATTTTTTCGGAATTGAAAACATTTTTAAATTTTTCGAAAGATTTTTCCAATTTAATTTTATCAAATCTTGAAATATAATTCTTTAAAACAGACTTTTGAAATAGCGACATTTTT
>JAOZVH010000303.1 GCA_029938235.1 Bacteroidales bacterium | reverse complement strand
TTTTTTAAATTTCAATTAAAAAAAATTTTTTTCAAAATTCGTCCAAAATTTTAATGTTTTTTAAATTTCAATTAAAAAAAATTTTTTTCAAAATTCGTCCAAAATTTTAATGATTTTAAATTATTAAAATTTTGGCGTTTAAAAAAAAAAGATATCTTTGTATTATTTTAAATAAATATAACAAAATGAAGAAAAAAGTAATAAATCAAAGAGAAGCATTAAAATTAATGCAAGAAGGAAAAGATATAAGTTTATTTTCCATTGAATTTAATGAGGAATACATAGAAGAAATGGAAAATATTTATTTTATTCATAATGGAATTGAAGTTCCTAAGCATTTAATTTATTGTGACAGATCAGATAGCATTTATATTTATGATCAAGAAGAATATAGAAAAAAATCATTAGAATTAATGAGGAAGTATTTTAATGTAAAAATTATACAATAAAAATTTATTAAAAACACCGTCCAATCGCAATAATTAAAGTTTTGGGCGGATTTTATTAGAGACATGCATACCTTGTATTAGGTGAAATTTTGGACGAATTTTGATTTTTTTCAAAAAATAACCGAAATTTTATGAATTTTCGAATAAAAAAAATCATATTCAATTAAGAATTAAATACGATTTTTTTTTAATTTTTTAGATAAATAATTTATAATTAAATTATCTACTGAGATAATTTACAGCAGAACCGTAGGTAAACCAATCAATTTGTTGAGAATTATAAGTGTGATTTACTAAAATTTCATCTTTTTTACCGTTTTTATGCTCTAAAAAAACAACTAAATTTTTTCCACTGGAAAAATCTTTTAAACCCAAAATGCTGATATTATCATCTTCTTGAATTTTATCATAATCATTTTTATCATTAAAAGTCAAAGCAAGTACACCTTGTTTTTTTAAATTTGTTTCGTGAATCCTTGCAAAAGATTTTACAAGAACAACTTTCACACCCAAATGTCTTGGTTCCATAGCAGCGTGTTCTCGCGAAGAACCTTCACCATAATTTTCATCTCCAACAATTATAGTTGAAATATTTTTCTTTTTATAAATTCGTGCAATTTTTGGAACTTTATCATATTTTCCATCCAATTGATTTTTTATAGAATTTACTTTTTCATTAAAATAGTTCAAAGCACCGATCAACATATTATTAGAAATATTATCTAAATGTCCCCTGTATTGAAGCCAAATTCCAGCCATAGAAATGTGGTCTGTTGTACATTTTCCTTTTGCTTTTATTAAAAGTTTCATATTTCTTATGTCTTTTTTATCCCAAGCTTTAAAAGGAGTTAAGACTTGCAAACGCTCTGATTTTGGATTAATAATAACTTTTATTTTACTTCCATCTTCCAGCGGAGCAATATATCCATTATCTTTAACTTCAAAATTATTCAGAGGCAATTCTAAACCTTTCGGTTCGTCTAATTTTACTTTTTCATTATTTTCATTTAAAAGAAAATCTGTAATTGGATTAAAATTTAAATTTCCAGCAATGGCAAAAGCTGTAACAATTTCCGGCGAAGCAACAAAAGCAAAAGTATTAGGGTTTCCGTCAGCACGTTTTGCAAAATTACGATTAAAAGAAGTCATAATGGAATTTCGCTTTTTTTTATCTGCGTCTTCTCTTGCCCACTGACCTATGCAAGGACCACAAGCATTTGCAAGTACATTTCCATTAATTTTTTCTAAAATATCTAATAAACCGTCTCGTCTAATTGTGTAATTTACTTGCTCCGAACCAGGCGAAATAAAATATTTTGATTTAACTTTTAAGTTTTTTTCAGAAACTTGTTTTGCAATTGAAGAGGCACGAGTAATGTCCTCATAAGAGGAATTTGTACAAGAACCAATTAATCCAACTTCCATTTTTTCCGGATAATTATTTTCTTTTACCGCTTTTGAAAATTCAGATAACTTCCAAGCTTTATCTGGTGAAAAAGGTCCATTAATATGCGGCTCTAATTCAGATAAATTAATTTCTATAACTTTGTGATAATATTTTGTAGGATTTTCATAAACTTCTTTATCAGCTTTTAAATCATTAGAAATTTTATTGCATTCATCTGCTAACTCAGCTCTTGAACTTGCACGAAGATAATTCTCCATTTTTTTATCGTAAGCAAAATTAGAAGTTGTTGCTCCAACTTCTGCTCCCATATTACATATAGTTGCTTTTCCTGTGCAAGAAATACTTTCTGCACCTTCGCCAAAATATTCTATAATTGCTCCGGTTCCACCTTTAACAGTCAATAAACCAGCAATATGTAAAATTACATCTTTTGCCGAAGTCCAGCCGTTTAATTTTCCCGTCAATTTTACTCCGATAATTTTCGGCATTTTTAATTCCCAAGGCATACCTGCCATTAAATCAACAGCATCAGCACCTCCAACACCTATCGCAATCATTCCAAGACCTCCGGCATTTGGAGTATGTGAATCTGTTCCTATCATCATTCCACCGGGAAAAGCATAATTTTCTAAGACAACTTGATGAATAATTCCTGCTCCGGGTTTCCAAAAACCTATTCCATATTTATTTGAAACAGAAGAAAGAAAATTATAAACTTCTTCATTTGTATCATTTGCAATTTCTAAATCTGCTTCAGAACCAAATTTAGCTTGTATAAGATGGTCGCAATGAACAGTCGTATTTACAGCAACTTTTTCTTTTCCAGTTTTCATAAATTGCAAAAGAGCCATCTGAGCTGTAGCATCCTGCATAGCTATTCTGTCCGGAAAAAAATTTATATAAGAATCTCCTAAATGTATTTTTTCCTTTTCCGAAATATCAAATAAATGCGAATAAAGAATTTTCTCTGTGAAAGTCAAAGGTTTACTAAGAATTTCGCGTGCATCTTTTATACGTTTATGCATTTTTGCATAAACGTTTTTTATCATATCAAAATTTAAAATCATAATTTTTATTAAAATTTTATTAAAAAACACTTATTTTTTCAATAAAAAAAATTTTTTAATAAAAACATTTAAATTTTTACGATTTTTTAATAAAAAAATTCTAAGTACACGACAAAAGTTTAAAAATGTTTATTTTTAATTTTTTGCTGTTTTAATAATTGATTTGTAATTTGATTTAATCCGAAATAAATATTGTGATTTCTTTTATTT
>JAOZVH010000302.1 GCA_029938235.1 Bacteroidales bacterium | reverse complement strand
TCAATATTTTTTAATTTCAAAATAAAAAAATTTTTTCAAAAATCGTCCAAAATTTCAATATTTTTTAATTTCAAAATAAAAAAATTTTTTCAAAAATCGTCCAAAATTTCAATATTTTTTAATTTCAAAATAAAAAAATTTTTTCAAAAATCGTCCAAAATTTTAATATTTTTTAATTTCAAAATAAAAAATTTTTTTAAAAAATTCGTCCAAAATTTCAAATATTTTAATTTCAAAATAAAAAAATATTTTCAAAAATCGCCCAAAATTTTAATATTTTTTAATTTAAAGGACTATTCCTAGCTCAATTTTTCCATATATGCTTCAAGCATGGATGATGAAGCATTTTATTTTTGATAAAATAGATATTACATTTAACAAAAAGCTTAGATAAGCAAATTTTTCATTAAAAAACGTCGTTTTTTTAATGAAAGCTCCAATTAAAAAAAGGTAAACTTCTTTTTTTATTTTTATTCCATAAACCAATTTGAAAACCAATTAAATCTAATGTTTTATTAAAAAATCCTATTTGTAAACCTTTAGTATTTGCTGTTTTGTTAATTAATCCAAATTGTAAACCTCGCATTATTATTGCGTCATTTATAACAGCTATTGATAAACCATTTGCTTTATCATAAAAATTCCATAATAAATTAAAAGAAATTCCATTTATTTGTTCTCCTTTGCTCATAAATGGAGATAAAGAAACTCCATTTATTTGCGAAGTAAATGTCCCAAAAGAAGAAACTACTAAACCATTATGAATAACTTTTTTAATAATAGTATCTCTTTTTTCTAAATTATTTATACTATTAGAATTATAATTGCTTTTAAATATATTCTTTGTAATATAAAATATTTGCATAAAACCTTGTCCTAATATTTGTATATTTATACCATAAGAATTTTGTGTGTAAGATTTATTACAATAAATTTCTGTTCCTAATAAACCTAATTCTATTCCATAAATATTGTGAGCCGCAGATGGAATGAAAGCAAAAATGTATTTATTAATTTTTGGTTTCTTTTTTGCAATATTTTGAGATAAAATATTATTATAAGATATTATTAAAAAAAAAATTATAATATTTTTCATATAAATGAATTATTAAATGTAAAAATATGATATACAATTATTCATATTTAATATATAATTGTGCTGAAAACATCGCTCAAGCGCAAAAATATTTTACAATTTTTTATGAAAATAGTAGCAATTATTCAATCAAGACTATTTTCCATCTTTTTACCAGAAAAGCTTTTGAAAAAATCATCTTTTTGAAGTAAAACAACTTATGAAAATAATAATAAAGAATTGAAAAATTAATTATTTTATATAAAAAAATAAAAATCATTTTCATGATTTTTATTTTTTTGAAAATTATAAAAATTTTGTTTTTTTATAAAAAAATAAGTAATCTAAAATAGGCTTCTCATTAAATTATTTTCTTCCTATGCTATAATATGTGAAATTATTTTCTTTCATTTCTTCTTTCTCATATATATTTCTGCCGTCAAAAATTAATTTTTCATTCATTAATTTTTCTAACAATTTAAATTTTAGAACTCTAAACTCAGACCATTCTGTAACAACCAATAAAGCATCTGTATCTATTAAGCTTTCATATTGGTCTTCTGAATATTCTATTTTATCACCTAATTTTCTTTTTGCTTCATTTATTGCAACTGGATCATAAGCAACGACTTTCGCACCAGCATTTAGTAATTCGTTAATAATTACAATGGAAGGAGCTTCACGCATATCATCAGTATTCGGTTTAAAAGCAAGTCCCCATATAGTAAACTTTTTTCCTTTTAAATTTCCATTAAAATGTTTTTTTATTTTTGAAAATAAAACAAATTTCTGGTCGTCATTTACATCTTCTACAGATTTCAATATTCTCAAAGAATAAGAATTTTCATCTGCTGTTTTGATAAGTGCTTTTACGTCTTTCGGAAAACAAGAACCACCATAACCAACTCCGGCATAAATAAATTTATTTCCAATTCTACTATCACTACCAATTCCTCTGCGCACATTATTTATATCTGCACCAACAATTTCACATAAATTAGCTATATCATTCATAAAACTAATTTTTGTTGCTAACATAGAATTTGCTGTGTACTTTGTTAATTCTGCAGATGGAACGTCCATAAATAAAATTGGATGTCCATTTAAAAGAAATGATTTATAAAGTTTTTTCAAGAGTTTTTTTGCTCTATCTGATTCTATGCCAACAACGATTCTGTCTGGCTTTAAAAAATCATTTATAGCATCTCCTTCTTTTAAAAACTCCGGATTAGAAGCAACATCGAAAGGAATATTCAAATTTCTTTTTTCTAATTCCTTTTTAATTTCCGCTTTTACTTTTTTTGCTGTCCCTATTGGAACTGTACTTTTAGTTACAATTACCATATAGTTATTTATATATCTTCCAATTTCCTTTGCAACAGATAAAACATATTTTAAATCTGCACTTCCATCTTCATCCGGAGGAGTTCCAACAGCAATAAAAACTGCTTCACAATCTTTTAAACTTTCTTTTATCTCTGTAGTAAAAAATAATCTTTTCTTGGAAACATTTTTATTTACCATATTTTCAAGACCCGGTTCATAAATAGGAATTATTCCATTATTTAAACCATCGATTTTTTTCTTATCAAGATCAACACAAGTGACAGTAATTCCAGTTTCTGCAAAACAAGTTCCTGATACTAATCCAACATAACCTGTGCCTACTATAGATATTTTCATAATTTTTTTTTTTTAAAAAACAAAATTAATTTTTTTATTATGAAATAAAAATTTTTATAAATTTTAATTTTAATTTTTTTTTTCAAAAAACGCCCAAAATTTCAAATATTTTAATTGCAAAATAAAAAATTTTTTCAAAAAACGTCCAAAATTTAATGATTTTTAAAAAACAACATTGGTATTCTTTTTTAACACCAATGTTTAAATACCAAAAATTCGCTCAAAATTTTAATATTTTTAAATTTCAATTAAAAAAAATTTTTTTTCAAAATTCGCTCAAAATTTTAATATTTTTAAATTTCAATTAAAAAAAATTTTTTTCAAATTCGTCCAAAATTTTAATGTTTTTTAATTTCAAAATAAAAAAAAATTTTTTTCAAA
>JAOZVH010000301.1 GCA_029938235.1 Bacteroidales bacterium | reverse complement strand
AAAAAATGTCCAAAATTTTACGATTTTTATAATTTAAAATAAAAAAAATTTTTTCTAAAATCGTCCAAATTTTTAATATTTTTTATTTAAAATAATTTTTTTGAAAAAATTATAAATTTTTCTTAATTGTAAAAAATTAAAAAAAACAATAAAATGAGAAAATTATTTTTTATATTAATATTTTTATTTAATATTATTTTACAAAGCTTTGCCACACACAACAGAGCAGGTGAAATTACATACCGACATATTTCTGAGCTAACTTATGAAATTACAATAGTAACTTATTGTTATACCATCAGTGCCGCTGACAGAGGAAGTTTAGAAATTGACTGGGGCGACAATACTAGTTCGGTAATTTACAGAGTTGAAAAAGTTAGTTTACCTGATAATTATGTTAAAAATACTTATGTTGGATTACATACTTATTCCGGAACAGGAATTTTTCAAATTGTAATGATAGATTTTAATAGGAATCAAGGAGTTGTAAATATTCCGGGTTCTGTGAATGTTCCTTTTGCTCTGAGAACGATTTTACAAATTAATCCTATGCAAGGTTTTGGTGTAAATAACACTCCAATTTTATTAAACGAACCGATAGATAAAGCAGCAACCAATGAAATTTTTATTCATAATCCATCAGCTTACGACCCAGATGGAGATAGTTTGTCTTATGAATTAACAACTTGTCTTGGTGCAAATGGAGAAGAAATTGAAAATTATTCTCTTCCGGAAACGAGTAATTCTTTTTATGTAGATGAAATTACAGGAGATTTAATTTGGGATACACCAACAGAAACAGGAATTTATAATGTTGCAATTTTAATAAAAGAATGGCGTTTTGGTATTCCCATAGGTTCTATAGTTAGAGATATGCAAATAGAAGTTTACGAGACAAAAAATAATCCGCCAGAAATTAGAGATATAAAAGAAATTTGTGTTAAAGCAGGAGATTTAATTAAATTTGAAGTCTTTGCTAAAGATATTGATAATCAATCAATTACTCTCAGTGCAACAGGTGGAGTTTTTCAATTGAATGATGGAAGTGTAGAATATTTTGAAGAAATTCAAGGAATAACAGAAGTCAGTGATACTTTTAGATGGTTTACAAATTGCGAGCATGTTCGCTCTAATTTTTATCAGGTTACTTTCAAAGCCACAGATAATGACCCTGGAATTAAATTATCTGACATAGAAAATGTAATGATAAAAGTTATTGCTCCGGCACCAAAAAATTTAATAATAGAAGGGAAAAATAATTCCATTGAAATTGAATGGGATAAAAGTATTTGTGATAAAGCCATTGGCTATAAAATTTATAGACGATATGGTTTTTACGGTTTTGTTGGAGACATCTGTGAAAATGGTGTTCCGGAATATACTGATTATGAATTAATTAAAACGGTAAACGGTTTAGAAAATACTGATTTTATAGATAATAATGACGGAAACGGTCTTATACAAGGTTATTTATATTGTTATATGATAACGGCTTTTTTCCAAGACGCTGCAGAAAGTTATGCTTCTGAGGAAATTTGTACAGAACTTGTCCGAGGAATTCCTTTAATTACAAATGTTAGTGTTAGAAATACGAGTAAAATTAGAGGCTCTATTTATATGGCATGGTCTAAAAGTAAGGAATTTGATACTATACAATATCCTGGTCCTTATGATTATGTTATAAAACGTTCTGAAGGAATTTGGGGAGGAAACTTGCAAGAAATAGCAATTAATGATGGAATTAATGATACAATTTTTATAGATACGATGTTGAACACTAAGGATTATCCTTATTCTTATAGCATAGAATTTTATAATAAAAAAACCAATGAACGACCACGTACTTTAATAGGTATTCCGCAAATTGCTTCTTCTGTATATTTGAAAATAAACAGTAGAGATAATGAAAACTGGTTAAAAATGGAGAAAAATGTGCCTTGGTTAAATGAAAAATATTTTGTTTATATGGAAAAAGAAAATGGCGATTTTGATTCTATATCTTTTACAGACAGCATTATTTTTGTTGATAAAAATTTACCAAATGGAAAGGAATTTTGTTATAAAGTTAAAAGTTTTGGTCATTATCAAATAGAAAATATTATTGACCCAATAGAAAATTTTTCACAAATAAATTGTGGTACACCTATAGATACTTTTCCTCCTTGTCCGCCAGAGTTGGAAGTTTATAGTTTCTGTGATACTTTATACAATTTTTTAAATTGGACAAATCCAAATGAAATTTGTGATTCAACTGATGATGTTATTTCTTATAATATTTATTATTCTAATTCTTTAGATGAAGATTTGGAATTATTTTATTCAATAAATAATGAAAAAATTTTAGAATTTGAGCATTTTCCAGAATTAACTCTTGCCGCTTGTTATGCCATTACGGCTGTTGATTCCTTTCAAAATGAAAGTGCTTTTTCTGTAAAAACTTGTGTGGACAGTTGTATTTATTACAAATTACCAAATGTTTTTTCGCCGAATGATGATGGAATTAATGATTTATTTATTCCTTATCCGTTTAAATTTGTTGAAAAAATTGAAATGAAAATTTTTAACAGATGGGGAAAATTAGTTTTTAAAACTGATGATCCAGAAATTTTATGGAAAGGAAATTATTTAGATGGTGATAATAAAGTTCCAGATGGTGTGTATTATTACATTTGTGATGTTTATGAAAGAAGATTAACTGGCATAGAAGTTAGAGCCGTTTCTGGATTTTTACATTTATTCGGTGCAAAAAATAAATATAAAAATTAAAAAAAATTTTTTTGAAAAAAATGGCAATATTTTTAATATTTTTCAAAATTAAAAAAAATTTTTCACAATACAAACAAAATATATAAAACTATATTTAGTTTGTACTGTGGAATTATCTACTAATATGGAAATATTTTTAATATGCTGATGCAATACACAAACCAATGTAAATTCTTTCATCTTCATGAATTTTTTTCAAATATATGACTTTTATTTCAATTTTTATTCAAAAATAAAGTCGTATGTGAATTTACGCATTTAAAAATATCCTAAGGTATTCCTTGAAAAATTAATTTCCAAATTAAAAATATTAAAATTTTGGACGAATTTTGAAAAAAATTTTTTTTTATTTTGAAATTAAAAAATATTAAAATTTTGGACG
>JAOZVH010000300.1 GCA_029938235.1 Bacteroidales bacterium | reverse complement strand
TAGCAACTTTTGGTACAGAATTAAAAGCTTATGCAGATGCTATTGGTAAAACAGTTTCTGTGATAATAACACATGGTCATGGTGATCATTTTGGTAATATTGGAGAATTTTCAGACTCAGATATATATGCTGAATCTGTTGTGGCAGGAATTCTTGGAGGAAATGAGGCTTTTGCTGGACTCACTATTAATCCAGTTACTTCTACGGAAACAATAGCTGGAATTGTTTTTACTTTTGATAAAATTTCAAATGCAGAAACTAATGAAAATTCTTATATTTATATGGAAAATGAAAAAGCTTTTTTTGCAGAAGATTTAATTTATAATAAGGCACATAATTATATTAGAGAATATACTCCACTTGAAGGAGAAGACGAATTGGATAATTGGATTTCTGGTTTAAATGAATTTAAAACAGAATTTGCTGATTATAATTATGTTTTTGTTGGACATGGAAACGGTGGAATGAGAACTGATGTTTCAACAGTAATTGATGAAAATATTGCTTATTTAACTGATGCAAAAGAATTAATTGCCGGAACAAAAGAATTAAGCACCGGAGGATTTGCTACAACAAATCAAGAAGTTGTTGATGAATTATTATTATTATATTCAGATTATTTACCCAGTGCTTTAAATCTTTCATTACCAGGTGCGTTTGGAGAACAAGACCCAGGAGCTATTTGGTTTGAGTAATTTGTTTTTAACAAAATATTAAAATTTAATAATTAAAATTAAAATTCTAAGCATTTAAAAAATGCTTGGAATTTTTTTTATACATTTTTTTAAGATTAAAAAAAAATTTTTTGAAAAAACGTCAAATTTTTATGATTTTAATTGAATCTATTAGAAGATTTTAACAAATTACAAATTTTTTATAAGAATAGCATTTTTTTTTAAATTTTAAATTACATTTGTAAAAAAAATTTTGATGTTAGATATTATTCAATTGTTACCAGATTCTGTTGCCAATCAAATTGCAGCAGGCGAAGTTATACAACGTCCCGCTTCTGTTGTAAAAGAACTTATGGAAAATTCTATAGATGCAAAAAGTACAAAAATAAAAGTTTTTATAAAAGACGCTGGAAAATCTTTAATTCAAGTTACAGATAATGGAATTGGAATGTCAGAAACAGATGCTCGTATGTGTTTCGAAAGACACACAACTTCTAAAATAAAAAAAGCAAATGATTTATTTGTTATTAATACGAAAGGTTTTCGTGGCGAAGCACTTGCGTCTATTTCTTCTGTGTCAAAAATAACACTAAAAACAAAGAGAAAAATAGATGAATTAGGAACTTTAGTTGAAATAAACGGTTCAGAAATTATTGAACAAGAAATAATTAATTGTCAAAATGGAGGAAGTTTCATTGTAAAGAATTTATTTTTTAATGTTCCTGCGCGTCGGAGGTTTTTAAAATCAAATTCAACAGAGTTAAGACATATTATTTCAGAGTTCCAAAAATTATCACTATCACATTCAGACATAGAAATGTCGTTATATAATAACGATAATGAAATTTTTTTATTAAAAAAATCTAATTTAAGAGAAAGAATTTCTTTAATTTTTGGAAGAAAAACAAATCAAAATATTCTAAGTATAAAAACAGAAACAAGTATTATTAAAATAAAAGGTTTTCTTGGAAAGGCAGAGTCAGCAAGAAAAACTTATGGAGAGCAATTTTTTTTCGTAAATAATAGATATATGCGACATCCATATTTTCATAAGGCAATTTTGCTCGCTTATGAAAATATTTTACCTCCGGAAACTTTTCCAACTTATTTTATTTATTTTGAAGTTGATACAAATGAAATTGATATTAATATTCATCCTACAAAAACAGAAATAAAATTTGTAAATGAAAGAGCGATATTTCAAATTATTCTTGCAGTGGTGAAAGAAGCTATGGGGAAATTTAATGTTTTGCCACCCATAGATTTTGATAATGAAGAAAGGCTTGATATTCCTTATTTACCAAAATTTAAAAAAGTTCAAGAGCCAGAAATAAAAATTGACCCAAATTATAATCCTTTTAGAAAAGAAAAAAATAATAAAATAGATAAGATAAATATAGAAAATTGGCAAAAATTATATGAAAATTTTGAAAAAGAAGAAAATATAGAAATAGTAAAAGAACCAAAAAATATAAGTTTTGACATAAAAGAGGAAAATGAGTTTTTAAAAAAAGATGGAACAAAAGACTTTTTTGATTCAAATAATTTTTTTCAGCTAAAAAATAAATACATTTTAACTCAGGTAAAATCTGGTTTAATGTTGATAAATCAAAAATATGCTCACCAAAGAATTTTATTTGATAATTTTATAAAATCTTTAAATACAAATTCTAATACAGTTCAAAAAAGCCTATTTCAACAGAAAATTCAATTAAATTCTCAAGATGCCATTTTATTAAAGGAAATTTTAAATGATATTAAAAAACTTGGTTTTGACATTTCTTTTATAGATAAAACAAATTTTCTAATAAAAGGCACACCGTCAAACATAATTTCTGTTTTTAAAAATATTAAAAATTTAGATTTTAAAGAGTTAATAGAAAGTTTAATTGAAAATTATAAATACAATAAAAAATTGGATATTAATATTAAAGAAAATTTAGCAAAATCTTTGGCAATAAGCTCGTCTATTCGCAATGGAGATAAATTGACA
This sequence comes from Bacteroidales bacterium, assembly GCA_029938235.1. Classification (GTDB taxonomy): domain Bacteria; phylum Bacteroidota; class Bacteroidia; order Bacteroidales; family 4572-128; genus 4572-128. Next base: position 505 of record JAOZVH010000300.1, on the reverse strand, counting down.
AAAAAAGAAATGAGTAAAATTATTGACGAATTATTTGCTTGTAAAATGCCAAATTTTTCTCCGAATGGAAAAAAAATAATTAAAATTATAAGTTTAGAAGAATTAGACAAATACTTTGAAAAAGTTTAAAATAAAATTCAATTTCAAAATAAAAATATTAAAATTTTGGACGAATTTTGAAAAATTTTTTTTATTTTTAAATTAAAAAATATTAAAATTTTGGACGAATTTTGAAAAAAAAATTTTTTTTATTTTGAAATTTAAAAATGTTAAAATTTTGGACGAATTTTGGAATTAAAAAAATTCTTAAATTTTTTTTGAAAAAAATTTATATTTAAATATTTTTGTTATATTTGCAACAGTATTTTTTTTGAAAATTTTTAATAAATAAAAATACAAAAAAAAAAAATTTATATATATAAAAAAAATATGAGTGAAACAAATATGAGCGAAGCAAAAACGGATGTTTTTAAATTTTTATCTCTACGTCCACCAGAAGTTGAAG
>JAOZVH010000101.1 GCA_029938235.1 Bacteroidales bacterium | reverse complement strand
AATTCAAAAAAAAACTTTCATAAAATTATGAAAGTTTTTTTTATAAATAAATAAAATTTTAATATTCCCATAAATCATGTTCAATTTGAAAGATTTTTTTCTTGATTTCTTCACCTTCTATAATAGACTTTATACCAATTGTATATTGGCTAATATCTCTATTATTAAATCTGTTAGCTTCTCTAGTTATATGAGAACTAAATAATCTTTTAAAGAAAATATCATCAAAAGTTTTTCTTTCGGCATCATTATGTGGATTAAAAACTTCGTGATTTGCAAAAATTCGTCTTGTTTCAGGAAAATAAACCCAGAACAATTGTTTTTTTTGTACATTATCTTGGTCGGTATCATCTTCTTTGTAATAATGTCTTATAGGACATAAACCAAGAATTCTAACATCCATTATAGAACGTTGTTTATCGAAAAACCATCCTTCTTTCACAAGATATTCTTTTACTTCATAAGTTTTTCTTTCTCCTTTTATAACAGTTTCTACCAGTTCTCCTGTTTCAAGATCTTCTATCATTGCAACTCTATCTACTGCTCCAAACTTCTCATTTATTTGCTCTTCTGTTATTGGCAATTTAAATTCATTGTAAGGGTCATCTGTTCCATAAGCAGTTAAACCTTCATTTTTTATTCCCCATAATAATAAATCAATTAAACTCATACGACTATCAAAACCTCCATCGGGTGCTGTTGGATAATATAATGGGTGATTTATTTTTTCTCTTAGATCAATTATTCTCCAAATTTTCTTAGCCCACATTACATCTGCCTCTCTAATATTTTGATAAGGAATAGGTCGCCTACTTGGAACATTTTCTTTCTCATAAGTACCATCCAATACCTGAGAATATCCAGATATAAAAAAGCTTAGAATAATTATTACTACAACAGTTAATTTTTTCATAATTTAAATTTTTTTGTAAAAAACGAAATTTTTTATAAATTTATTATAAAAAATTTTTTCAAAAAAAGAGTTTTCTTTTTTTGAAAACTCTAAAAACAATTATTTTTTAAAAAATTTTATTTTAACCTAAATATAATAGTAGCAAGATTACGAGTAGTTCCATCAGGACCTTTTGCAGTTATGTTTTCAAAATAAATTTTACCTTTTGCACTAGCTTGTTTAACAAGACCTCTAACTTGATCGTTAAATCTAAAACCTTTTACTTTTCTCTCTTGTACATAACCTTTGATAGTAGTAGAAACGTTATATCCAGTTACCGTAAATTTAGCGTCGAAATCAAAATTTTCCATATCAGCTTTTATTCCACCTTGTGCAACAAGCACATTTCTTCCTATGGAGCCGCCTTTTTTATTTGCAATTTTTGCTACTGGATCAGGCATTCTTTTTACTCTAAACTTAGATTGTCCCATTAATTTAGTATTTCCATCAACATTAGCAAGAACTTTAATAATAGCTTCAGTTCCTTTTGTTACTTTTACCATATATCCATTTTTCACTTTTGTCAAAGTTCCGTTACTTATAGTTGGTTTTAATTTTTCAACTGGCACCCCTGAAGCAGAAATTGCAACTGGATTGTCAACACCCTTATAAAAAACATTCATTGCAGTTGCCGAAACTACCGCACTTGATTGTCCAACTTCAAAAGAACTTTTAAATGGAAATTCTAAAATATTACCAGCAGGTGCTTTAAATTTAATAATACCACCCCATTTTTTTTCTCCTACAGAAGTTCCTCCTGCTGAGTATTGTCCTTTACCATCTTTTATTGTAAGAGGTCTTCCTCCGACAAAAATCTCTGGTGAAACAGTAGTATCAGAAGCGGCAAGAAATACTTCAGCTTCATATTTTCCACCAACAAGCAAATAGCTTTTAGGTGCTTTTACGATAGCTTCCAATTTATTAAACTTAAAAGAGGCTGCATCTATTTGAGAATGAAAATAACTTACAGCATTAGATTCTGCATTTCTTACATCTGTTTGAATTTTTGTCATTAATGTAATGACAGCAATAAGTGGAATATGGTCAAAAACATGAGTTTCCCAATTAATTTTAGCTCCTTCTTTTGGTGGAGGGTCAGAAGTATCTAAACCACTTAAAATAGCACTAATAGCTCCTTCTCCATTTTTTGTAGTATCATTTAATTTTATTTGTTCTATAAGAAGTGTCTTGTAAGCTTCTATTTTTTTTCTTAAAACAGTAGCTTCTCCCTTTAAAATTAATATTTCACCAGGAACATTATTATCATCAATAGCTTGAATTTTACCAATTTTACCGTTAAAAATACCTTTTTCGTCAAGTTTAGTATAAGGCGTTTCTATGGTATCTTTTGTTATTCTAGTAACAACTTTATCTGCTTTTAATACAACTTTATTTTTTAATAATTCTACATAATTATATAAACTATCTGAACTTGCTTGCACAACATCTGCTTTATTCTTCCATTTTCCTACTTTATCTTTATTTTCCTGATAAGCAGCTTCAAAAGCTCCATAAACAGCTGCATTTTTTTGTGAAAAATTATATGCTGTTTTGTTCAATCCATCACTTAAAGTTTGGAAAGTATTCAATATATCTTTAGATACATTCAATGCCAACAATGCTGTTAACACTAAATACATCATACCAATCATTTTCTGCCTTGGTGTTTCTTTTCCGTGACCCATAATAAATTTTTTTTTTTAAATTTTTAATCTTTTATAAAAAATAAATAAAAAAAATTTTAAACTTTTACATTCATTGCATTTAACATATTACCGTAAACAGTATTTAATGCAGTAAGTTTTTTACCAAGTTTAGAAACTTCCTCTTTATATTTTTGAGAATTTCTTACTGTACTATGTAAATCAACAGCTAATGAATCTAAGTCCGAATAAATCGTTTGCGATTTTTTAATACGCTCATTTGTTGATTGTAATTGCAATTCATAAACAGCATTTAAAGCAGATAAATTTTTATTTAATTTATTTAATTCTCCACCGTAAGACTTATTGCTTCTTGATACAGATTCGAACTGATTATTCATAGATTTTGCAGTTTCTTGATAGATTTTTGCAAATTCGTTACTTGATTGAGAAATTACATCAGCAGATTTAGCAAATTCACCCATAGAATTTGTGGCTGATTTTACTTTTTCAGTATATTTATTTGTTGCGACAGCCGCACCAGAAATATTAGATAAGTTATCTGCTGTTTGAGTTAATTTTTGTAAACCTGTTCCCATTTTCTTAAACAAATCAGGATGTAATTCACCTTCTTTTAATAACTTATCAAATTTTTCTATTGCCGATTCTCCTGTATCAATATCTTTTTTTTTCGTAAGTTGTTTAGGCTTATCTTCTGGTTCCATTTCTCTTTCATCACCTAATCCAGCAAGTTCTGGATAAACCAAACTCCAATCATCATCAGCATGCATAGGCTCAAAAGCAGAAAATATAAAAATTACTGCTTCTACACTTAAACCAACAGTTAACATAAATCCTGCTCCTGGCCAGTGCATAATTTTAAAAAGTGCTCCGACTATCACAACTGCTGCACCAAGACCATATAACTTAGCCATAAAATTTTTCCAACCATCCGATTCTAATAATTCTGCAAATGTCATAATTTTAATTTTTTTAATTTTAATTTAAAATAAATTTTTGTAAATAAAAAATTTTATAATACAAAAAAATAAATTTAATAATTGCAAATATAATAAAAATATTTTTTTTTACAATAAAAAATAAATTTTTTTAATATTAAATTTTTTTTTCTAATAAAATCTTGAATTATCCCAATCATTTCTATCTCTTCCCATATAAGAACGTACACATCTAAAACCAATATAACATTTTGAAGTGTCTTGGTATTCGTAAGTCCTTGTACCTGTTTGTAAATAATAAGCAATATCTTTCCATGAACCCCCTCTAACAACTTTTCTTTTTAAAGCTGGTGGGTCATCAGGTATTGCATTATATTCATAATTAGGTGATAAATCATGTATAAAGCTGTATGCCGATTCGTCAAAAGCATTAGAAGTCCATTCAGCAACATTTCCTGCCATATCATATAAACCAAATTCATTTGGGTCATAAGTTGTTACTTGTAGAGTTCTAATTCCACCATCATCAACATAATTCCCTCTCAAAGGTTTAAAGTTTGCAATAAAACAACCAGAATAATTACGTGTGTATGGACCTCCCCATGGATACATAGATAATGCTAAGCCTCCTCTTGCTGCATATTCCCATTCTGATTCTGTAGGTAATCGATATGCTTGCATATCTTGTTCTCCCAATGCATAAAGATAATTATTATGTAATCTTGTTCTCCAAATAGAAAAAGCAGTTGCTTGTTTCCAATTTACACCAACAACAGGATATTCATCATAAGCAGGATGCCAAAAATATAAATTTGTCCATGGTTCATTATAAGCATAAGTAAAATCACTCATCCAACATAAAGTATCTGGATAAACTTCTATTTGGTCTTTAAAAATAAATGATTTTCTTCCTTCTATAGGATTTCTATTACCGTTCAGATCTATAATTTCACCATTATATTTTCCTGTTTTAAAGTCATATCTATTTGACTTTTTAGCAGCTTGTTTTAGATTTATCCAATCATAAGAATAAATTAATTTACGTGAATCTATTTCTTTTCTTCTGAAAAAACGTTCATCTTTCGGCAAAAATAATCCACCCCCCTCTTCTGGGTCTAATATGGCGATTTCTTCTTCACCATCCCATTCTATTGGTTGTTCCCAATTTAAAAAAGGTGGGTCTATTTCATTTCCTAATGCATCCTCTGTTATTAAATATTTATCAGATAAATCTTCTCCAAGCATTCTACGAGCTATAGAATCTCTAACCCAAAAAACAAACTCTCTATATTCGTTATTTGTTATCTCTGTTTCATCCATCCAAAAAGGATCTACAGATACCGTCTTAGATTGTGAGGTCATAGCCCAAGCAACATCCTGATCACTCGCTCCCATATTATAGCTTCCCTGTTTGATGAAAAGCATACCGTGAGGTTCATTTTCATGAAATGCAGGTCTATTTTTAACACCTTCCAATTCTCCGGTAACAGGACTTCCACCACCACAACCAATAATAATTGTTATTATAAAAAATATATTTATTTTAAAAATAATTTTCATACTGTTATATTTTTAAATGTTTTTTTACACAAAGTAAAACATAAAACTCAAATTAAAAAATTATTTTTTTAATTTCTAACTGAATCACCACCATTTTTACCTTTAACCATTTTAAATTCAAAACGATATCCTATCATAATTTCATGAGAGCCAGAACTATATTCACTAATTCCTTCTCTTGCCATGTTGTAAGCATATCCAAAATCAAAGTCTTCGTAAGTACCGCCGATCATAAATCCAATTGACTCTCCAATTCCATAAGAAACTCCACCCCAATATTTTCTATCATACCAAACATTTGCATTGATATTTATCTTAGAAGATATACCGTCAGATAAAATAAAAATAGATGGTCTTACTTGAAATAATGGATTTGGTGTTTCATAAACGTATCCACCAGTTAAATAATAATGTCTTTTTATGTTTTCTTCTACACCATTAAAATCAACAGTTGGACTGCTTAAATGTTTTAAAGAAAAAGCGGCATACCAATTACCATCATCTTCACCTGTTCCAATTTTATAAAAAGCTCCTAAATCTAAATCAAAAACTGAAGCACTTGCTCCGGCGACAGGAAGACTTTGGTCAGTGCTTGCTGCTCCACCACTTGGTGTTAACCAATCTGTATCAGAAGCAAAACTACCATTTCTTACACCTAAACCCAATCCAATTTGCAAAATACTCTCCTCAAAACCTATATCTTTCAATCTATAAGAATAATCAAATTTAAAATCAAAATTTTTTCTAAAACCTGCTTCATCTGTTGCAAAAAACAAGCCAACTCCGCTATTTTTTATAAAAGTATTTTCTATACCTATAATATTTAATGGGGCATCAACAGCAAAAGTTGTTGTAACAGGAGCGTCAGGCATACCTAACATTTTTTGACTATTTAATAATCTTGCATTAACCGCATCATACAAACCAGCCGCTGCTGGATTAACAGATAAATGGTCAAACATATTATGACTAAATTCTGGGTCCTGTTGCCCAAAAGAATAAGTCGAAAACAATACAAAAATAAAAAAGGAAACTATTTTTTTCATATCAATAAATTATAATTATTTTTTTATATTTTAATTATTAAAATAAAAAATTTTTTTCAAAAAAAACATTTTTTTTTATAAAAGTTAAAAAAAATATAATTTTTTCAAAAAAAAATTTTTTTATACAAAGATATATAAAAAAAATAATTTACATATTGTATTATTAAATACGAAAATATATTCAATTTGTTGTTTAAAAACAAAAATCTAATTATTTTTTAATTTTTTTATTACCTTATGTGCTTCACTTAATTTTTCATTTAATTCATTTTCTCGCACTGTTGCAGCTTCCTGAGTTGCTTTTAGTTCTTCTAAATTTTGCATCAATTCTTCTTCTTGTGAAGCCATTTCATCTTCTTGTCGTTTAGATTGTTTATATAATTCTGAGGTTCTTTCATTAACTCTTACAGATGAAATTGTCAAAGCAATATTTTCACAAGATCTTTCTAAAAATTCTATGTGATATTTTTCTATTTTATAGAAAGAAGCTATTTCTAAAACTCCAACAACATTATTTTTATCTAATTTTAAAGGAAATAAAATTAAATTTTTTGGATTTGATTTTCCAAGACCTGAAGTTATTTTTAGATAATTTTCTGGAATCTCTTTTAAATAAATTATTTTTTTTTCTTCTATACAACGTCCAATTAAACCTTCTCCAATTTCAATTTTTTTATTAATTTTTCTTTTCCTATTATAAGCAAAACAAGAAATCTGGTGCAAATATTTTCTACTGTTATCCACAAGAAACATCCCTCCTTGATTTGCATTTATTTGCTTTACAAGAAAAGATAAACTTTCCTTAGATAATAATTTTAAATTATTAGAATTGTTTCTTAAAATTGTGCCCAGTTGATTTAAAGATTCATTTTCCCAAATTCTTTTTTCTTCTTTTTTATTATTTTCTTTAGTAATAAATTTTCTCTCTATCATTGATTTTTGTAAATTAAACAACGCAATTCCTAAAATATTTTTTTTTTCGGTACATAATTTATTATCTAAATTATTTTTTGTCAGTTCATTTATAAAATGAACAAAATCTTTATATTTTTTTAAAAAATTATTAATTGTTTTTTCCATATTATCAGTTTCTGTATTTTCATATTTTTTTATTAATATATCATAAATTTCTCCTTTTTCAATTTTATTTAAATGCTCATTAATATTTTTTAATAACTTAGAAATATTTTTTATTAAAATAAAAGAGGCAAAAAACAATATAATAATTAAAATTGATGAAAATATATGTAAAAATAAATATTCTTTTGATTTTATATTTTCATATCTTATATTCAAATTCTCTGCTTTTTTAAAATTTAAAAGATTTAATTCATTAATTACTTCTTTTAATTCCTCAAAAGATTTTAATTCTTTTATAAGAAAATTTATATTTTCTTTATTATTGTCTTTTATGTAATTAACATTAATTTTTTTATATTTTTCTAATTTTATTTTTAATTTTCTCAATAAAATTTCTTCTTCTTTTATATCTATTGAATTTTCATATTTATTTAAAAAATCATCTATTATTTGAAATTTCTTTTTTTTAGAAATTTTTATATTATCTTTTTTTATATTCTTATTTGAAATTAAAATATCATTTTTAATTTCAATTTCTAAAATATATAAATTTTCTGTAAATTTTACTAATTTTACTAAATTATTATTATAATTTTTATAAATTTTTATTTCTTCATTTTCAATTTTACTTATTGTAAATAAATTAAAAAAAAGCAATGATAAAATAGAAAATAAAATTAGTATAGAAAAACTAATTAATTTATGTTTAATGGATAAATTTTTTATTATAGAAAACTTCATTTTTTTTTATAAAAAATTAAAAAAATTGTTTTTATAAAAATTAATTTTTATAAAAACAAAATATAAAAATCTATTCTGCTTCAAAACCACCTGCTGCGATAATTTTATTTTGCATATACATACCAACACATCCAACTTTTCTGTCTTTGCCTTCTGCTACGGAAGGTATTTCTATAACTATTTTAAGTTTTGTGGAATTCTCTGGTATAAAATCAAAATGAGGATACACTTCTGTATTTCCATTGAATTTTCCTTTTAAAACAGATTCACCTCCTTCAATGTCGTCGCCGGGTAAATCTATAGCAATATCTCCGGTATTTTCATCTATAATTTTAAAGTTCATTTTGTTATTAAATGATGGAGAAGCATGAAAAGAAATTCTATATTCTTTCCCTTTTTGTAAAGAAATAATAAATTTATATGTTCCTCCGGTTTCACAAGCTGCACTTTTTGATTGACTATCATATTTAAAAGGACGAACTGGAACATAATATCTAAAAAAACTCTCACAAGATTGTCCCATAGTAAATATTGGAGAAATAAATAAAACTATTGCTATAAAGTTTCTTATCGTTTTTGTCATAATTAAGAATTTTTATTTTGTGTAAGTTTATCTCTAAGATTAGAAATCGCTGTTTTAAGTTGAATAAATTGTTCTTTTTTTAGAAAAAATTTCTTACTACCACCAACTACTATTTTCCCAGAACTAGCAGGATTGTCTTTTTTAGATTTACTATCTTTTTTTTCAATCTTTGAAAATGCTAAGGTAATTTTTGACATTTCAGATAATAACTCTTTAACATTATTATCACTTTTGTACTTTTCTAAATAGGCAACAAGTGTCTCAAAAGTTAATTTCTGGTCTGCAATCAATTCTATTGCCTTAGGATTATCCTCAAATTTATCAACAGAATTTATAATAATATACAAACTTTCTAACCAGCCACCAGCAATAATTAAAGCAAGAGTTTCTGTTCGTTCTGCTCCCTCTAAATAACGAATAAAACCATAATAAGTGTTATTTGCAACTTTTAAAAGTGAATCCATATTACCAACAAGATCTTTTTTTATCACATCACTAATAACATCACCAACACCAATTTCATCACTTAAACTTTTTACGGGATTCAAATATTTCAAAGTTGTTTGATATTCATCAAAAGCAATTGCATAAGCCAAATCTGCAGAATAAATACCTAAATTTATTTCCTGAGATTTCCTACTGACGTATTTTTCTAAATTAGATAGAGGATTTAGAAGATTTTTCTTATAACTTAGATTACTCATCTTGATAAAATCTAACAAATTCTCCGGAGAAGGAACTTGATAATAAATTCTAGATTTTTCTTTATCTTTCAAATATGACAAATCAGAAATATCAGAATCAAAATCTTTACCTGAATGTTCTGAAGTGCAAGATAAAAGAAAAGCAGAAAAAACTAAAACCATTAAAATAATATACTTATTCATATTTATGATATTTTAATAAAAAATTATTTAAACAAAAATATATTTTTTTTTATAAAAAAAAAATTATATTATAAAACGAATTTCTTTAAAAGAAAATTTTAAAATATCTCCATTTTTTTTTTCTAAAATTAAAGAACCATTATTTTCTACATTTTTAATTTTTGCAAAAATTAAATAATTTTTTTTACATATAACTTCATAAGAATAAAATTTATTGAACCTATAAAGGAATTTCAAATATTCTTCACTTAAAGATAAAAAATTTTTTTTATCTAATTTTTCATAACGAAAATTTAAATATTTTAAGATTTTTTTTAAAATTTTTCCCAAAGAAAAATCTTTCTTAAAAATTAATTTTAAAGAGATTGCATTTGGATAATTAAAATTTGTTTGGTTAATATTTATTCCGATTCCGATTACGCTTTGTTTAATAAATTCGCCTTTGATAACATTTTCTATTAAAATACCAGCAATTTTTTTATCTTTAACATAAATATCATTTGGCCATTTTATTTTAAGTTCTTCTTTTATTAATGGAAAAAGAAAATCAATTATTGACATGGCAACAGATTTTAATAAAAAAAATTGTTCATTTGCTTTTAAAAATTCTGGAAACCAAACAACACTAAATGTTAAATTTTTTTTTCTTTCACTTTCCCAAAAATTTCCCCTTTGTCCTCTTCCTTGATTTTGATTATCTGTATAAACAAGTAAATTATCATAATTTTCTTTTAAATTACATTTTTTTTCTTTTAAGAATTTTATTGCAAAATCATTAGTAGAATTTACTGTATCAAGAAAAATTTGATTATTATTTAATAATTTCATGAAAATAAAATTTTATTTTTTTTTCAGGAAACTTATAAATCCACCTATGAAAGCTCCTATAAAAGCTCCTGTCCATATTTTTTGACGAACAATAGAAACAGCGGCATCAGCAACAGAATTAAAAGCTTCATCAATCATTCCAGAACCAGTATCTGCACCAAGACCAAAAAAAATATAAGACAAACTTACATCAATTTCTGTTCCGACCCCAAATAAACTTATATTAACACTTCCAAAAATTAAGTATGAAATAAAAAATCCAATTGTTCCAAAGACAAACATATAAATAAAATATTCTATTTTTTTAGACTTCATAATTTTTTTATAAATTATTAAAAAAAAATTTTTTTTTCAAAAATGAGAAATTTTTTAAATTTCAAATTAAAAAAAATTTTTTCAAAAATCGTCCCAAATTTTAATATTTTTTTAATTTCAAAATAAAAAAAATTTTTTTTCAAAAAAGACCCAAATTTTTATACATCAAACATTGGAGGTTAAAAAGAAAGACCAATGTTAAAAAATTTTTTTTCGAAAAACGACCAAAATTTTAATATTTTTTAAAATAAAAAAATTTTTCAAAAATCGTCCAAAATTTTAATATTTTTAAATTTCAAAATAAAAAAAATTTTTTCGTAATTTGTCCAAAATTTTAATATTTTTTAATTTCAAAATAAAAAAAATATTTTTCAAAAATCGTCCAAAATTTTAATATTTTTAAATTTCAATT
>JAOZVH010000299.1 GCA_029938235.1 Bacteroidales bacterium | reverse complement strand
CATTTACAAGTAATTAATATGCTTAGACTGACGGCTATTGCGTCCACGCTTGACACTGGAATACCAAATCAAGCGTGGACGCTTGACGCATATGGTACTAAAATTTCACGTTTCTTTGAAAGAAAAATTTTTTCCAAAAATGACCAAGTTTTTATAATTTGAAAAATTTATTTTTGATAAAAATTAAAAATTTTGGCGTTTTTTTGAAAAAATTTTTATTTTAATATTTTTATTTAAAAATTTCAAAAAAAACAAAAATGAAAAAAACATTTATTATATTTTGCTTTTTATTATTTTCAATAAATATTTCTTTTTCTCAGCAGAAAGATTCAATTGACATAAATAATTTGACAAAAGACGAATTTATGAAACTTGACTTAGTAGATTTAGCAGATCTTCCTTTTGAAGATTTAATTAAATTGTCTAGTAGAATTGGTGTTTCAGCAAATTCTTTGTTAGAATTTTTAGAGAATTTTAAAACTATTACTGCCTCAAAAAACTCTGAAAATCTTTTTACTGCTCCGGCAACGGTTATTGCATTTAATGCAGAACAAATTAAATTTTTTGGATGGCGAGATTTAAAAGATGTTTTTCGTGCTTTACCCGGAGTAGATATTTCTTACGACCAGCAAGGAGATCTTAAAAGTTTGGTTACTTTTAGAGGAATACTTGGGAACAATAAATTATTAATTTTGCAAGATGGAAAACGTGTAAATGCAATTTCCGGAGAAATGTTTATTTATGCTCATAACTTACCTTTGAATATTTACAAGCGGATAGAAATTTTGTATGGACCAGCATCAGCTTTATACGGTGCAGATGCTTATTCCTGAGTAATTAATTTAATTACAAAAAATGGCGAAGATTATGATGGTATGGAATTTAGCAGTGGGTTAATTTCTACAGAAGCAGTAATTGCTGATATCAGTTTTGGTAAGAAAATAGACGAAAATACTGATTTTGTTTTTTCCGGAAGAATTTATCAAGGCAAAGATTTTGCTTTTTATAAATATTATGACGATACTCTGGATTATGGTAGAGTTAAAAATTATAAAGGTGAACTTGCTAAGCAAGCAAATGAATATCCTATTAAAAATTTTAATTTATTTACAAAAATAAAACATAAAAAAATTACAATAGGAGCAGATTGGCAACATTCATATGAAACGAATGCTTTTGGTTTAGATAATGAAAATTATGCTATGATTGAAAGTAATGTTTGGGGGCAAGATTTAAGACATATTTATTTAGATTATAGAATTATAGAAACAAAAACATTCGCTTTAACAGCGAACATCTCCGCAGGAGATTATTTTTTAAACCCAGAAACGAACTTTTCTAGAATTAATGGTGGGAGTGATTATTCTTCTTACACCGTTTCTTACAAAGCCGCGAATTCTAATTTTATAGAATTTAATATACAAGAAAACTGGAAAATAAATAAGAATTTTTCTTTAATTGCTGGTGCTGTTTTCAATAAAATTAATTCTTATCCCAAAACAAGAAATTTAGAAAGTCCTTATGTTTCCAATGAAAATGAAGAAGTTTATGTTAATTCAAAAGATAGTTTGGGCTATTTATTTGGTGTTATAGGACTTAGAGATAGTATTTTTAAGGAGCATCATTCTTATAATATTGGTGGATTTTTACAAACTCAGTACAAAATTTTTAGAAATTTAAAAATGACATTTGGAGCACGTTATGATTATAATTCTGATTATAAATCTAATTTAACACCACGTTTTGGCATGGTTTATTCACCAACTTTTAAGTTTAATATAAAATATATTTTTGGGACTGCTTATATACAACCGTCTAATTTTTTTAAATGGGAAAATTGGGGATTTCCAGGTGGAATACATGTACCAAACATAGATATAAAACCAGAAGAAATAACAACTAATGAATTGAGTTTTAATTATTTTCTTACAAAAAATACATATTTACGTGCTTCGTTTTTTAGAAATGAAATGAAAAATATTATTCGTTCTATACATGGTGTTAATGCTGAAGAATATAATCAAGGACATCCTTATTATAATCCATATTCTGCTGCTATTGGCATGGATCCTAATGCTGGTTTTGTCAGAACAAATGTAAATTTGGGAGAAATTTATAGTCAAGGTTTTGAATTAGAATTAACATGGATGTATAAAAATTTTATTTCTAATATTTCTTACAGTTATGTAGAAGGAAAAGACAAAGAAACTAATAAAAATATTCCAAAAATTTCCAATCAAAAAATCAATCTTAATTCAACTTATCGTTACAATAAATTTTTTGTTTCGTTATCTGCAAGATATTTTTCAGATATTTATACAAGTGCAAATAATTCATATTATGGTGAAAATGGAGTGATTAATAATTCGGAAAAAATAAAAGGTAGTATAATTTTATATACAAATTTCGGTTATAAAATTAATAATTATTTAGATATGAATTTATCAATTGATAACTTTTTAAATAAAAAACACTATGCAATTGGATTTGAAGAAATTCAAGGAAGAATACCACAAGCATTAAGAAAAATTTATTTTGGAATAAAAGCTAATTTTTAATTAAATAAAAAAAAACTAAAATTTTGCCGATTTTTTGAAAAAAATTTTTCAACCTGTACAAACCTAAATTTTTTTGAAAAAAATGGCAATTTTTTGGACTTGTATATTAAAAAACGCCGAAATTTTAGTTTGGTATAAACGTAATGTTTTCTTTCGTTTTTTTTTTTTTCAATATACAATATTTTTTCTGCGCAGTGCGGTGTTTTCACCGCACAATTATTCATAAAGGTGCGGTGAAAACACCAACAAGCGCGGAGAATTTTGAAAAAAAAAAATATTAAAATTTTGGATGGACTTGAAAATTTTTTTTTTTTGAAATTTAAAAATGTTAAAATTTTGGACGATTTTTGAAAAAAATTTTTTTTATTTTCAAATTAAAAAATATTAAAATTCTGGGCGTTTTTTGAAAAAATTTTTTTTTATTTTTAAATTAAAGAATATTAAAATTTTCACGATTTTTGAAAAAAAAATTTTTTTTATTTTCAAATTAAAAAATATTAAAATTTTGGACGTTTTTTTGAAAAAATTTTTTTAATTTTAAATTAAAAATCTTAAAATATTTGGACGAATTTTGAAAAAAATTTTGGTTATCGAACCTTTTTGTGAAATGTAATATTTTTTTTATCAAA
>JAOZVH010000100.1 GCA_029938235.1 Bacteroidales bacterium | reverse complement strand
CTTGCTTTTCTTTTTATTACTTTATAATAACTGTCTATTCTTGAAAGTGTATTTCGTCGAATTTCTTTAATGAAAAATGTATCAACAACTTTTTGTAACTCTTTTGCAATATTATTTTCTCTATGAAAATCAGCATCATTAAAAATTGTGGTAAAAATTTCATGTGTAAGAATATGTTGGATCAACATTTCTCTAACTTCCATAATTGAAATTTCTGGATTTATATTTTCTTTACAAATTTTCAAAAAACCATTCATGCAATTTAAAAATTTTTGATTTTTTAATGCTTGATTTTTTATCATATCTCGCAAAATCAAAAGGATTTCTGGAATGTAATTTTTAAAATTTTTAATTGCATTTTGAAATTCATGAACTTCCGGAATGACAAAATTTACAAATTGTGTAAGAATTTTATCAAGAAAATTAGCATTTTTCATTTTTCCAAACATTACTTTTTTTCCATTTTGATACAAAATAATGTCGATGGTATTTTCAAAAATTATATTAAATTTCGGATAACCAATTTTAAATTTTTTTTCGATTTCTTTTTCTAAATGATCTTTTTCGTCCTTATTTTCCCAGTGTCCCCAATCAATTTGGTTTACATCTCGTATAGTTCCATCGGGTCTTTTGTTTGAATTTTTCAATGATAATTCATCAACCGGATACAAATTTTTTGTATTAAAATAATTTTCCAGCAAAATAACAAATGGTCGTTTTATTGAAATTTCATTTTTCGTTCCACCAAAACGTTTAGCTTTTTCAAGATTTCTATAATATTCGTTGATTTCTTTTTTTGACATAATTTTTAATTTTTTGTAAAATTAAAAATTATGTCGCTTTTGCGAAAAAAATTTTTTTTTAATTATAAAATTCATTAAAAAAATGTCGTTTTTACAAAAAATATTTTTTTTTTAATTATAAAATTCATTAAAAAAATGTCGTTTTTACAAAAAAAAATTTTTTTTAAATTATAAAATTCATTAAAAAAATGTCGTTTTTGCGAAAAAAAAATTTTTTTTTAAATTATAAAATTCATTAAAAAAATGTTGTTTTTGAGAAAAAAATTTTTTTTAAAATTATAAAATTCATTAAAAAAATGTTGTTTTTGAGAAAAAAAATTTTTTTTAATTATAAAATTCATTAAAAAAATGTTGTTTTTGAGAAAAAAATTTTTTTTTAATTATAAAATTCATTAAAAAAATGTCGTTTTTGCGAAAAAAAATTTTTATAATTATAAAAAATCATTAAAATTTCGTCGTTTTTTTTCAAAAAAAAAAATTTAAAATTAAAAAAATGCAGAAGATATTTGCAATTAGTGGATTAGGTGCTGATAAAAGAATTTTTAAATACTTAAATTTAAATGCAGATATATCTGCTATAGATTGGATTAAAACAAAAAAAAATGAAAAGCTACAAACATATGCAAAACGTTTAATTGATGAATATAAAATTCATAGTAATTCTTGTATTTTAGGAGTGAGTTTTGGTGGATTAATAGCAATTGAAATGAGCAAATTATTAAACCCAAAATTAACAATTCTAATTTCATCAATTGAAAAAAAAGATTTGTATAAAATTAATTTTTTTATAAAAAAAATATTGAAATTGACACCTTTATTTTTTTTTAAGCCTCCAAAATTAATAGCAAATTATTTTTTTGGAGCAAAAAATAAAAAACTATTATTTGAAATATTAAAAGATACCAATTTAGATTTTGCAAAATGGGCAATTAATGAATTTCTAAACTGGAAAAATATGGAAAATATTAATAATTGTTTAAAAATTCATGGAAATAAAGATAGAATTATAGCATTAAAAAAGAATAAAAGAAAAACATTTATAATAAATGGAGGAGGACATTTTATGATTGTTGATAAAGCAAAAGAAATCAGCAAAATAATTAATGATAGGTTAAAAAATTTGAGTTAGATATTTAAATTCTATTTTTTAATAAAATCATTAAAAAAATGCCGTTTTTTTGAAAAATTTTTTTTATAAATTATAAAAAATCATTAAAAAAATGTCGTTTTTTTGAAAAAATTTTTTTTTTTTAAATTATAAAATTCATTAAAAAAATGCCGTTTTTGAGAAAAACTTTTTTTTTGAATTATAAAAAATCGTAAAAAAATGTCGTTTTTGCGAAAAAATTTTTACGATTTTTTAATTTTATAAAAATGACATTTATTTTTTAATAAAAAAAATGTCAAAAATTTTATAAAAATTATTCTAAAATATTAAATTCTACTCTTCTGTTTAATTTACGTCCTTCTTTAGTATCATTTGTTGCTACAGGTTTTTCTTCTCCGTAACCCTTATAAACGAGACGTGTTTCTTCAACACCTTTTTTAACTATATAATTAACAACAGATTTAGCTCTTTTTTCAGATAATTTTTGGTTTTTATCATCTGCTCCCTGAGAATCTGTATGTCCAGAAATTTCAACTTTTAGTTTATTTTTTCTTTTCATATAAGCAACAACCAAATCTAATTCTTTAAAAGAAGAAGTTTTTAATTTATCACTTCCTGAAGCAAATAAAACACCATTCAAAGTTATACTACCTCTAATTCTTGCAGTATCAGTTTTAGTCTTTCCACAACTTCCTTCCACAGAATATTCATATAAACCATTATCAAGAAATTTCAATTCTGTTTTTGTTTCTTCATTAGACCAAATTACACTATAAGGCGGACAACCTCCTTTAATTTTCATATTTATAAATCCGTCTGTCTCAAAAGTATAACCAATTTCCAATTCAACTTTTATCGGCTCTATAAAATGAACAGAATCAACAACAACTCTATTTTCAGCATCTTTTACTGTATAAACATAAACTCCAGCACTTAAACTATCTAAATTATTAGTTATATCTCCACGTTTCCATGAATAAGTATAAGGTTCCGTTCCACCTTTTGGCTCTAAAAAAATACTTCCATCATTATTATCAGTATAATTTGCATTTGCAATGACACTCAAAGATTCTATAAAAATAACAGTATCTGTGCGGGAATTATTCTTAGAATCAGTTACTTTATAAATATATTCTCCAAAACTTAAATTTTCAATATCTTGGGTTTTAGCACCATTTGACCATTCAATCTTGTATGGTTCTAAACCATGTATAATAGATAATTTTATAAATCCATCACTTCCTTTTTCGTAATGTTTTTCTTTCACAGAAACTTCCAACGGCAAAGCAAATTTTAAATTTCCTTTCACAACAACACCAACAGAATCTGTAACGGTATATTTATATTCGCCATAAGACAAATCTTTTATACTTTTACTTTTTTGTCCATTTTCCCATTTTATTTTAAATGGTTTTATTCCACCAGTAATTTCCAAATCAATGAAACCAGTATTTCCTCCGTCAAAACCACTATTTGCAATTTTAACTTCAAGCGGATAACCGCAATCTACATTAAAAGTTGCTTTCCCTAAACAATTCCAATCATCTCTTACAGTTGCAATGTGTTCACCAGTAAGAGCGCCTTTGAAAAATTCTTCTTTCAAATCGTTTTCCCATTTGAAAGCTTTATAAGGTTTTGTTCCTCCAGTTATAGAAGCCGTTAAATCTGTTGCTCCATTAAAACAATTTCCATCAGAAATATTAACTTCTAAATCTTGCGGAATGCAAGTGCATGGTTCACAATTTCCATTTAACTGAGTTACCGAAACCGAATCTATGTAATAATAAGCATAATTTTTTCTTTTATCACATCTTCCAACTTTTTCCCTTGTTTTCTCTTGTGTTTCTGCATCGACACTAAAATTTCCAATCAACAAAAATTCTTCCGAACCATCTGCTTTGTAAATTTCATGTAAAACTGTCCATTCGTTATTATTATCCATATAACCAATATTAGAAGTTATTTGAGGCTTATAATTTAAAGTTCTTCTTGTTGGTACTTTTACTTCTACAGGCGAAAAAAATATTCCAAGTTTATCTATGGAAAAAGCCGAACAATTTGCTAATCTATAAAAAAGTGAAACACAATAATCTTGTCCAGGTTTCAATTTCTCTGATAGCTGAGTTTGAAGATATTCACGATAATCTTTCCTTATATTTTTCCCTTTTTTAAATCTTTTCGTTTTGAGAATAAAGCCAACATAAGCATTTCCATCTTTTGCCGGAGATATTCCAGCAAAATTCTTAGGAACATCAACAATTTTTCCTTTGCTACATGCATTAAAATAATCTGTTGTTCCATCTATTGTGGGCCAAGTCCAGTGTGGCACTAATTTTACATTCTTATCATTTCCTCGGGCTGCTTCTGGACAGCCTTTTCCCTTTTTAGGATAGTAATCCTCAAAACCTCCATTTTGTACCAAGTTTTGAGATTTCACAGAAAAACTAAGTAGGAATAAAAAAAATAAAAAATTGTTAAAATATTTACTCATAATGTTTTTTTTATAAAAAAAAATTTCTTAAAAATATCAATAATTTTTAAAAAATATTGATATAATTAAAAAATTATCTATGCGTTTCTTTTACTCTAATATCTCCAAGAAGAACATTCCAAAATTCTGTATCTGTTCCGTCAATTTGGATTGTTTTCTTCTCTACATAAATAGTAAGATCTTTTTTTGTATTATCCACGTAAATAGATTGATCTTTATTTTTTCCCTCGAATTTTTGATAAATGGTAACAATACCAACATAACGTCCATCTGGTTGTAATTCCAAACTGCTGAAATATTCTATATTATACCATTCTATATTTACTTCATCATAACTCAACATATTCAAACGTTTTAAATATTTTCTAACTTCATAAGTTTCTATTTCATTAGAATTCAAAGAAGATACTGAAATTTTACTGGATATTGCAAACAATTCAACTGCCCTATCTATTACACGATTTGCTTTTGAAAAAGAAGTCTTTTTATTTCCAATAATAGAAATATATTTACTTAGATCTCTAACTTTTTCCATAGCGAGACTGTCTATAGAATTTTTTCTCTCTTTATTTATTTGCTCTTGTGAAAAAAATTTACCATTAAAAATTAATAAATTTAAACACAAAAACAATAAAAATTTATAATTAAACATTTTAAAAATCTTTTATTAATTCAATTTTTGTAATTTTTCCTGACTCGTCTGTAAAAATATCATTTACTTTTACATTATAATTTTTCGTATCTTTTAAGTATTCAAGATACCTTTTCAATGATGTTGGACGGTCAAAATCTTTTTTTTTTTTATTTTTATTAAAAATAACAGTTAAAACAGGAATTTCTGAATACGAGCATAAAGATAGTACTTTATTAAAATTATCTACACCTTTTGCAGTATTTGAAAATTCTGTATCTAATTTTTTTATCATTTTATCTTTATTTTCTTTTTGTAATTTCAAAGCAGATCTTTCTTTTGCTTTTGCTTCCTCATCATTCTTTTTTGAAATTTCTTTTTTTTTATCATTTAAAATGACTTCTTTTTTATCTATTTTTGACTTTTGTTTATTATCTAAGCTCATATTTTTGCTACTCTTGCAAGCTGATAAAAACATAAAAATAAACAAAATAAAAAAGTAAAAATTTTTTTTTATAAAAAACATATTTTTTTTTATTTTTGAATTAAATTGCAAATTTATTTATTAAAAAATAATAATTATTATTTTTGCAAATATTTTTATATAAAAAAAAATTATTTTTTTACAAAAATTTATTAAATATTATATATTATGAGAAAAATATTATTTAATTTCACAATGATAGTATTGCTGTCTTTCGTTTTTTTTGAGACGCAATCAATTTATGGACAGACTTGTGATAATCCATATCCTTATGGAGAGATAAATTTAGATCTACAGAGTGGAGATATTGAAAGCGGTGAAGCTGTTTGGTATTCTTTCACAACAAACGAAGATTTTGCTAATGTAGTAATTTCATTATGTGGGTCAGATTTTGATACAAAACTTTCACTTTGGCAAGCTGAAGATTGTAGTGATCCTGATGCTACGAGTTCTAATAATAGCAGTTTTTTTAACGATGATGATTATTCAGTTTCAATTGGAAATTGCAGTCCTGCTTCTAAAATAAGTCTAGCTACTTATTTTGGGAACGAGCCATATATTTTACCAGCTGGTTCTTATGCTGTAAAAGTTTTTGGAAATTTAGATAATTATGGTCATTATCAATTATCAATAACAGCTAGAGAACTAAGTTTAGAAAATGATTTTACTTTATTTACTTTTGAAGACCAAACTGTGTCATCTACTATAAATGAAGAAGAACATACAGTTAATATACAAGCTGCTTTTGCTACAGATTTAAACGGTTTAATAGCTACTTTTGAAACTTCTGATTATGTTTCATCTATTAAAATAGGTGAAGTAGAGCAAACTTCCGGAGAAACTTCTAATAATTTCACCGGAGATGTAATTTATACAATTGCATCTGAAGATGCAAGTCTCCAAGAATGGACGGTTTCGACTACTGTTGCAGAGTATCAAAGTCCAGAAAATGATTTTCTTGCTTTTGGATTTCCAAATAGTATTGGCGAAGCTATCATAGATAATGTAAATCATACAATAAATGCTGTTGTTTCTTTTAATGCAGATTTAGGCAATTTAAATGCAAATTATACTCTTTCACCATTATCTTCTACAAATGATAATTTTACTGATTTTAATAGTGAAGTAATTTATACTGTTATTGCTGAGGATCAAACAGAACAACTTTGGACTGTTAATGTTACTTTGGATAACATTACAGTTACAAGTTTTCCATGGAATGAAAATTTCGAAAGTTCTACATTTTACGGATGGACACAAGTAGAAAATGATGATTGGGATTGGCAATTAGGCATCGCAACTTCAACAAATGGAACTGGACCTCAAAATGGAGATAATACTTCTGGAGATGGTAATTTTGCTTTTACTGAAGCAAGTGGTAATAGTAATTCAACTATGGAAATTATAACAAGACCGTTTCAGTTGAATCTTTTGGATGATCCTGCTTTGAAGTTTTTTTATTATATGTATGGTAATAATATTGGAACTTTATCTGTAGATATTTTATATAATGAAGTATGGACAGAAGGAATTTTTACCTTTTCGGGAGAACAAGGAATGAAATGGAAAAGTGTATGTATAGATTTAAGTGATTATAATGGTTTAGTTCAAATTAAATTCAAAGGAGTTGTTGGAAACGGTGCAAGAAGTGACATTGCAATAGATGATATAACTGTTTTTTCTAATGACGCATTACCTGCTTGTGTTGAAAATATTTTACCTGAAAATAATGCAACAGAAATAGAACGATCTGGAACATTAGAATTTTCTTCAGAAAATGCAACATCTTATAAATTATCGCTTTCTAAAGATGTAAATTTCCAAAATAATATGATAGTAAATGGAGAAGATTTAGGAAATACTACAACTTATAATTATGAGAATTTGGAATGGGAAACTGTTTATTATTGGAGAATTATTGCAAATAATTTAAATGGTGATGCTGTAAATTGTCAAACTTATAGCTTTACAACAGAAACCGCTCCTGAAGAAGGGATATCTTGTTCTAATCCATTTAGTTATGGAAATATAAACGATATTTCTATAAATGGAATAATTAGTAGTGAAAATGATGAATTGTGGTATTCGGTTACTTTAGACGATAATTATTTAGATGTAGAATTTGCGCTTTGTGGCTCTAATTTTGATACACAATTAGAAATTTGGCAAGATTGTAATAATTATTTATATTATGCTGATGATGGTTGCGTTTATGAAGGTCAAAATACAACCTCATCTTTGCTTAAAAGAGACTATTTAGATGCTGGAACTTATTTTATTAAAATATATTCTATTGCAGCAGCATTAGATGGAAATTATACTTTATCTGTTACAGGTAGAACCATTGCTACTGAAAATGATATTTTATCTTTTACTTTCGATGAAGCTGTAAACACAGTATTTGAAGGTAATAATATAAATATTGATCTTCTAAGTGGAAGTAATATAACCAGTTTAAATGCTATTTATACCATTTCTGAATACTCTCAAATTACTGGAAATTATACAGATTTTACAAATACAGTGCAATACACTGTTACTGCTGAAGATGGCACTCCACAAGTTTGGAATGTTACTGTAAATGTATTAGAAGATGCTCCTCCTATAGAAATTAAAATTGGTGAAATTACTGCTTGTCCTGGTGAAGAAGTTATTATTCCTGTGAATATGAAATACGGTACTAATCTTGGAGCAATAAGTATTTATGTAGAATATGACCCAAGCACATTAACTTTCATTGAATATGAAAATTTAAATGATGAAATTCTTAATGGAAATTATGTTATTGATGATGATAATGGAGTTATAGGTTTGAATTGGTTTGTGAATTTTACACTTCCTCTTACACCAGCTAATATAGAAGACGGAAAAATATTTGATTTAAAATTTACATATCTTGGAGGAGATGCTATTCTTAATATAGAAAATCAAGAAAATGAAATTACTGATATTTCAGCAGTAACTCCTCAGGACTTGAATATTTTTAATGGAGGAGTTTTTCAAAATCTAACTCCAGAAATAAATACTCAACCAGAAAACAAAAGTGTTTGTGAAAATTCAACAACAGCTTTTGGTGTTAACGCTACTAATGTTTTAATTTATAAATGGCAAGTAAACAATGGTGTAGACGGTTGGACAGATATAGAAAACAGCAATAGTGGTTTCCTTAGTGTAGATGCTAATATCTCTAATGATGGAAATTTATATCGTTGTGTGATGGCAAATGAATGTGAAATTACTTCTGATGAAGTTACTTTAAATGTTTTGCAAACTCCTGAAGCTATTATTTCAGCAAATGATATTGCTGGACTTTGTCCAGAATCAGAAGTTGAAATACAAATTGATTTTACAAATGGAACTTTACCATTCGTTGTAACTTACTCAGATGGAAGTAATGAAACAACTACTACATTAGCAGATGTAAATCCATATATTTTTAATGTTACAACAGAAGGTGAATATACATTAGTTAGTGTAACTGATTATAATAGTTGTGAAACAAATACTTCTGGAAGTGTAAATGTTGAGTATGTTGAAAAACCGACAGCTACTTTCGATAGCGAAAGTTATGGAATTTGTAATGACGAACCAGCAACAGTTTTAGTTAATTTTACTGGTAATGCTCCTTATTCTATAAATTATATAGGTCCATCTGGCTCTGTTAATGTAACAGATATAAATGAAAATTATTATGAAATTATTAGCATTCAAAATTCAAATTATTATTTAATTTCTGTTTCTGATGTAAATTGTCTAGGAGAAATTGGAGAATTTCAGCAAGCAAATGTTAATCAAGTTAATCCACCGCTTGCAATTTTTGGAAGTGATTTAGAAATTACAGAAGGAGAAACTGCAGAAATAACAGTTAATCTTACTCAGGGAACTATGCCTTACGATTTAACTTATAATGATGGAATTAATGAATTTACTGTTACAGATATTAATGAAAATCCTTATACACTTTCTGTAAGCCCAACAGAAACAACAACTTATAATTTTATTTCTGTTGATGATGTAAATTGTTCTAACAATTTAACAAATGAAAATGTGAATGTTAATGTAACTCCTTTAAATGATCTTACTGGAAAAATAACTTATAATAATGATAATAATATTGGCTTAGAAAACGTAACTGTTTCGCTTGCAGGTTTTGTGAATAGTACACTTGTTTCTTTTACAACTACAACAGATGCAAATGGTGATTATTTATTTGCTGTTCCAAATGGTAATTATACAATTACTGCTGCAAAAAATGAAATTGATGAAAATGACAAAAATAGTGCAAATTCTACAGACGCTATGATGGCTGCACAAAGAGGTATAAATATAATAAATTTTACTGATTTCCAAGAAAATGTGGGAGATGTAAGTAATAATGGAAATGTAAATGCAACTGACGCTTTATTAATTGTAAGACGTTTTGTTGATGATATTCAAGAATTTCCTGTTGGAAATTGGTATTTTGAATCAAAAGAAATTCTTGTAAATAATGGAGATATTACTGTTGATTTCAAAGGTGCTTGCTACGGAGATATTAATTTTTCTAATGCAAATTATTCTGGAAGTAAAAAACTTGAAATGAAAGTTTCTCTAATTAATGACGGAATAATAAATATAGAAAGTTCTAATTTTAATATTCCTATTAAAGTTGCAAATGAAATGAAAATCGGTGCTTTAACTTTAACAATTGATTTTCCAAGTGATATTGTTAAAATTAAAAATGTTACTTCAAAATTTGATAATTTATTATACAAAGTTGTTGATAATAAAATCAAAATCGCTGCTTATGACGTAAATACATTATTTTTTAATGAAAATGAAAATTTAATTAATTTTGAATTGGAAAGAATTTCTGACGGTGATATTTATTTTGAAATGGAAAATAATAGTGAAATCGCAGACGAAAACAAAGCATTAAAAAATGTGATTTTGAATACTCCAAATATTGAAAACATAGAAAATTTCAAATTTGATTTTAGTTTAAGTAATTATCCTAATCCTTTGAATTCTGAAACAACTATAAAATATAATGTTTTAGAAAATGCTAAAGTACAATTAACTGTTTATGATATTACTGGTAGAAAAATTAAAGAAATTGTAAATGAAAACCAAGAAAAAGGTGTTTATTTGAAAGAATTTGATGCTACTTTATTAAGTAATGGAGTTTATCTGTATGAAATAAAGATTAAATCAGAAAACTATGAATATTATAAAGTTAATAAAATGACCATTAATAAATAATTATTAAATTTTTTATTAAATTGAAAAAAAAACTTGTATTTATTACAAGTTTTTTTTTTTCAAAAAAATGCCAAAATTTTTAACATTTTTAAATTTAAAAAAAAAAATCAATAAATCGCATTTTTTTATGATTTTAAATTATTAAAAAAAAATTTTCAATAAATCGCATTTTTTTATGATTTTAAATTATTAAAAAAAAATTTTTTCAAAAAAACGCCAATTTTTATGATTTTAATAATTAAAAAAAAATTTTTTTTCAAAAAAACGTCAATTTTTTATGGTTTTAAATTATTAAAAAAAATTTTTTTTGAAAAAACGTCAATTTTTTATGGTTTTTAAATTATTAAAAAAAATTTTTTTTTTGAAAAACGCCAATTTTTTATGGTTTTAAATTATTAAAA
>JAOZVH010000099.1 GCA_029938235.1 Bacteroidales bacterium | reverse complement strand
TTTTTTTTAACAAAAATATATTATATTTCACAAAAAGGTTCGAAGAACCAAAATTCTTTTTCAAAAAAAACACATTTAAAATTAATTAAATGTATTTTTTTATTTTATTATTCAACAATATAAGCAGATAATTTTCCATTAAAAGCCATAGGAACAAGCAATAATTTTTTACTTTCAATATAACAAATATCAGCAGCACCTTGACCCAATGTTAATAAAGTATTTGTTTCACCTGATGATTTTAAATACATTATTTTACCCAGTGCCCAATCTGAAATAAAATAATTTCCATTTCCATAAGCAACTATTCCGTCCATATTTCCAATTGGTTCGGTCATATTCTCCGAAAATTTTGTGATGGATTTGCTATTAAGATCTACAGAATAAACATAAGTAGGATTTGCTTCAAATGTTTGAAAATCTATAACTACCCCAAAAGATGCTATATGTAATGTATTTTCATCAACCCAAAGACCATTAGGACTTTCTAAACTTAGATCTTGAACCAAAAGTTCAACATTTCCATTTGATAATTTATAAATTGCATTTCCAAAAGTGTCAGAAATATAAACTACATTTGAACTCGTAACAAATACATCATTTAAAAATATTGCTCCTTCAACTGCATGTTTTTCAATTATTTCTCCGGTCTCTATATTTATGGCTGTTAAATCAGTTTGTTCAGCAATATAAAGTGTATTTTCATAAATTCCCATACCAGTAATGGAATTTGAAAGCCCCGTAACCCATTGCAAGTCTGTAACTTCGCCGTTGTCAGCATTTATTTTCGAAATAAAACCTCCAATAATAGTATCCCCTTGATTTTGGTTAGAAACAAAAATCTGATTGTTTGATTCGTCATAGACAGCCGATTCCGGAGCTATTAAACCAGTTGTTTCCCATAAAAGATTTAATGTTTCTGGGTCTTTAAATTCAACTACAGGAGTCAATTCATCTTCTTTATCATCATCTTCACACGAAACCGAAACTATAATTGATGATGTTATCAAAAACATAAAACAAAATCTAAATAAATTTCTCATATCTTAAATTCTAAAAATTTTTTATTATTAATATTTGCAAAAATAAATCTAAAATTGATTTTATTTTTATACAAATTTCTTTTTCTTATATACTTATTTCTGTTTTTTTTTATTTTGCTATGAATTATTAAAATAAATGGCAATTTTCTAAAAATTTTTTTTCAAAAAAACCTCAAAAATTTCGAATTTTTATTCGAAAAAAATTTTTTTCAAAAATCGTCCAAAATTTTAATATTTTTCAATTTGAAATTGAAATTTTTTTTTCAAAAAAACGACGAAATTTTATGATTTTTTTTAATTAAAAAAAATTTTTTCAAAAAAACGCCATTTTTTTAATGATTTTTTTAATTAAAAAAAAATAAATATTTTTAATGAAAATTTAAAAAAATATTATGTCTTTATTTCAAAAATCTGTTTTAGAAAAATATTTAAGAACTTTTGATAAAAATAAATTAAATATTGCTTATGAAAAATTTTTATCTATTTACAATTCGAAGAAAATAGAAAAAATTAAAAAACTAAATAGGAAGAATATGCTGACGGTTTTTTAAGAGATTTATTCGTTAAAGTTCTGGGTTACACTTTAAAACCAGAGGAAAATTTTAATATTGTTCATGAATTTAAAAACCAAAATGATAATAGAAAAGCTGACGAACCATTTTAAAAAATAATAAAGCCATAGCGGTTATAGAATTAAAATCTACGAAAACAAAAGATCTAAAAAAAGTTACAGAACAAGCATTTAACTACAGAAATAATCAACCATTTGCGAGATATGTGATCATTTCTAATTTTCATAAATTACGATTTTTATTGATTATGCCTTGAATTTTGAAGAATTTAATCTGTTTAATTTGCAGAAAAATGAATTTTATTTACTATATATTTTATTAAAAAAAACAAGCATTTTAAATCATTTTTCATTAAAATTAAATAAGAAACAAAATTTCACGAAGAAAAAATTTCTAAGGAGCTTTATAAAGATTATTCAGAACTAAAAAGAAAAATATTCGAAAATCTAATTTTAAGAAATAAAAATATTGATAAATTGATTTTATTTAAAAAATCACAAAAATTATTAGATTATTGCTTTTTATTTTCTTTGCTCAGGACAGCGGAATGTTGCCTCTAAATACCATAAAAAATTACGAAAAGATTTGAAATTTTAAAACAAGAAGACGCTTATAAACCACTATATCAGATATATAAACAATATTTTTCATATTCATATATGAATACTGGGAAATTTAATGAAAATGAAAACGAAAGTATTTCTGCTTATAATGGTGGTTTATTTTATCCAGATGAAATTCTTGATAATGTTATCATTGATGATAAAATTCTATGGAAAGATTGTTTGAAAATTTCTAAATATAATTTTAAATCTGATTAGATGTAAATATTCTTGGACATATTTTTGAACATTCTTTGAACGAAATAGAAGAAATGAAACAAAAAATTCAAGGGGAAAAATTAGATAAAAAGAAAAGCAAACGTAAAAAAGATGGAATTTTTTATACTCCAAAATATATTACAAATAATATAATTGAAAATACCATTGGAACACTTTGCATGGAAAAAAGAAAAGAATTTGGAATATTAGAAATAGAACTTAACGATAATTTTAAACGAAAAGATGGTAAACTAAATAAAAAAGGAAATGAAATTTTTAATAAATTGCAAAAATATAAAAAATGGATTTTTAATCTAAAAATACTTGACCCCGCTTGTGGAAGCGGTGCTTTTTTAAATCAAGCATTGCAATTTTTGATAAAAGAGCATAAAGAAATTGACGATATGATGGCAGAAATAACACAAAAATCACTCAGAATACATGATACAGATAAAAGTATTTTGGAACAAAATTTATTTGGAGTAGATATTAATGAGGAAAGCGTAGAAATTGCGAAACTTTCACTTTGGCTAAGAACAGCAAAAAAAGGACGTAAATTATCAAGCCTAAACAAAAATATTAAATGCGGAAATTCTCTAATTGACGACCCAAAAATTGCCAGAGAAAATGCCTTCAATTGGAATATGGAATTTAAGGAAATTATGAAAAACGGTGGTTTTGATGTAATTGTTGGAAATCCACCGTATGGTGCTAAAATTTTAAAAAAAGAACAAAAATTTTTAAATGAAAATTATATCAAAGGTGCAAGTGAAACAGCAATTTCTTTTTTAAAATTATCAAATGATCTATTGAAAAATAAAAAAATGGCAAGTTTTATTATTCCAAATTGGATAATTTTAAATTCAAAATTAATAAATTGGTATGCTTATAGATTTATTTTTGGAAAGGCAGTAAGAACTATGCACTTTTGCAATCCTACAACTTCAAAAATTCCAATAAAAGAAATATCAAAAAAATATAAGAAGCCGTTTATAGAAAAAGCGGATTTAATGCTTTTTTTAAATTATAAATTACAAAAAAATCTGAGAAATTTTTAAAACGATTAATATCTAATTTTGCCGTTAAAAAATTTCTAAAAAATTAGAAAAATTTTACGATTTTGATTTTAAAATTTTCCTTTTAGAATTGAAAAAACAAAAAATAAACATTTCACTCATAGCGCAGGACGAATGGGAAGATTATTTTGAAATCTATAAAGATGAAATAAATTCTTTACAAAATAAAATCTCCAAAACAGGTGGCGAAATTGATAAAATGGTTTATAAACTTTACCAATTAAATGAAGAAGAAATTAAAATTATTGAATTAAAAACAAATTAAAAAAAAATTTTTTTTTCAAAAAAACGACATTTTTTTAATGATTTTGATAATTTATAAAAAAAATTTTTTTCAAAAATCGTCCAAAATTTTAATGTTTTTTAATTTCAAAATTAAAAAAATTTTTTCAAAAAAACGGTATTTTTTTAATGATTTTTTATAATTTATAAAAAAAAATTCCAATTTTTTAAAAAATTGGAATTTGAATTAGAAATTTATGTTTTTTTAAACATCTATCATCATAGGCATAATTAACATCAATACATCTTCGTTTTCATTTTCATTTACATAAGGAAATAAAAGTGCTGCTCTATTTGGGTCTGACAATTCAAAATTTATATCAGCAGATTTTAAATTTTGTAAAATCTCCGTCAAATAAGAACCTTTAAAACCAATTTTTATTTTTTCATTAGAATATTCACAAGATAAATTCTCGTAAGCAGAAACATTATAATCAACGTCTTTTGCAGAAACTTTAATTTGGTCTTTATCTAATTCCAATTCTACAAGACTTGTTATTTCGTTAGAAAAAGCATGTACTCTTTTTAAAGAATTTAAAAAGTCCATTCTTTCAATTACCATTTTATTTGGATTTTCCAAAGGAATAACATTATTGTAAGCAGGATATTCTCCCTCTTGCAAACGACAAACTAATTTTCTATTTCCTATGGAAAAAATAGCATTTTTATCATCAAATTTCAAAGAAACATTATCTTCCTTAGATAGGAAACTTTTTAATAAAGATGATGGTTTATTTGGTAAAATGAAAGATTTTTCTATTCCTGTTTTTGCATCATTTCGTCTATATCGTACTAATTTATGTGCATCAGAAGATACAAAGTTCATATATTCTGGAAAAAATTCAATAAATATACCATTCATAACTGGACGTAATTCGTCATTTCCAGTTGCAAAAAGCGTAGTATTTATTCCATTAAGAAAAAGATTTGCATCTAAAACAAGCTCAACTCCTTTTTCTTTATCTACTTCCGGAGGTAATGGAAAATCTTCCGGTGGATAAGCTGCTATACTAAACTCACCGTTTTCTGAAAAAATAATTGCATCAAGGTTTTCTTCGTTTATTTCAAAAGTTAATGGTTGTTCTGGTAACAATCTCAAAATTTCTAATAATCTTTTTGCCTCTATGGCAATATTTCCTTCTCCTTCTACTATACTTAGGTCTTCTATTTCTGTCGTCAATGTTGTTTCTAAATCAGAAGTTGTAACTGTTAAAACTTCATCTTTTCTTAAATTAAACAAAAAATTATCAAGAATAGGAAGGGAATTTCTATTACCAATAACTTTACTTACCATTTGTAAGTGCATAAGCAACTCAGAACTTGAAACTATAAATCTCATCTATAAAATATTTAAAAAATTTTTACAAAAATATGTAAAATTTTTTTATTATTAAAATAAAAAATTAATTTGTTTTTTTTAATTTGTAAAAATTTTTTTATGAAAAATAGCTTTATAATTTTATTAGTTATAATATTATTTATTTTGGCTTCTTGCAATCAAAATAATAAACCAGATATTTTATCTAAGGAAGATAGTCTAAAAATAGTCATTGAAGACTCTCTCAAAAGATTAAAATTCGAGAAAAAAAATGTTATTAAAATATATTATAATTTGCCAAGTCCAGAACAAGTAAGTGAAATTATTGTAAATGGAAAAGCTGACTTTTATCCAGATTTACTAAGTCCAGAAATAGAAAAAATAGATAATTTTAGCGGAGGTTATCTTGCACTGAAACTGGGAACTTATATGTCAGATTTAATTTACTGTAGAGTTTTTGAATATGATTTATATGCTATAAATTATATTCCAATGATAATTTTAATGATGGAAAAATTAAATATTTCAAAAGAAAAAACATCTGACATTTACTCAGAATGGGAAAACAGTAAAAGTAATGCAGAAACAGAAAAAATCATGATAAAAACTTATGAAATATTAAACAAGTATTTGAAAGAAGAAAATAAAAAAAATACACCAATACTTGTTATTATGGGTGGATGGTTAGAATCCATGTATATTACTGGAAATATTATCACTAGGGAAAAAGATAATTTAGAATTAAAAAATTATTTTTTATTACAAAAATTATCATTAAATACGATTTTAGAACTTCTTAGTAAAAATCAAAATGACCTAACTGTTTCTAAATATTTTACAAGGTTGATGATTTTAAAAAGTAAATTTGATAAAATCAAAATTAAAAATTTAGATAAAAATCTAAAAATAGATAAAAAAAACAGTATGATAACTTTGCAAAATCTTGAAACAATAGAAATCACAGATGAGCAAGTTATGAATATTGTTAATTATATAGACAAACTAAGAAATGATATTTTAACAAATGAATAAATAATTTTTTTTTATAAAAAAAAATTATTCATTTGTAAAAATTAAAAAAAATGGACACAAAAAAAAATTTTATTATTATTTTAATTTTATTTTTTTATTTCTCTGCATTTTCTCAGATGGAAAGAAGTCATATTAGAGAGGGAAACGATTTTTTTGAGAAAAAAAATTATACAAGAGCAATTAGTTCTTACGAAAAAGCTCTGGAAATAAATTCTAATTCTTTCGAAGCTGAATTTAATTTAGGAAATTCTTATTACAATAAGGGTGATTATGAGAAAGCAATAGAATATTTTTCTTTTTTATCAAATACGCAGAGAAGCAAAAATAAACTTGCAAATGTTTTTCATAATCTTGGTAATTCTTATTTAAAAAACCAAAAATTAGAGGAGGCAATAAAATCTTACAAAAATGCTTTGAAAAATATGCCTGAACGTATGGACACAAAATTTAATCTTGCTATGGCAAATTCTTTAAAAAAGA
Organism: Bacteroidales bacterium; assembly: GCA_029938235.1. GTDB lineage: Bacteria > Bacteroidota > Bacteroidia > Bacteroidales > 4572-128 > 4572-128. The sequence continues at coordinate 4,574 of JAOZVH010000099.1, read as the reverse complement.
AACAGCAAGAATGTGAAAATCCTAATCCGGACAGCGATAAAAAAAATGACGATGATAAAGGTGATGATCAAAAAGATAAAAAAAAACAAAATGATGATCAAGATAAAAAAAATGAAGATGAAAAAAATGAGGATAAAAAAAATGATAAGCAAGAAAAAAAAGACGATAAAAAAAATGATAAAAAGGACGATAAAAAAGAACAGCAAAAACAAGAAAAACAACAAATTTCTAAAAAAGACGCTAAAAATATTTTAAAAGCAATTCAACACAAAGAGAAAGAAACAAAAGATAAATTGAAAAAAGAGCAAAAGAAAGTACAAAAATTTAAAAATGATAAAGATTGGTAATTTGATTTTTTTTGAAAAAAAAATTTAATTTTGAAATTTTAATTTAAAATTATATGAAAAAATTTATTTTTATTTTATTTTGTTTATACATTATTTTTCCATTAAAAAGTCTAAAAGCAGATGATATTGAATTTAATGTTTCTGCTCCCACAGTTGTTGCTGTGGGCGAACAATTTAGATTGAAATTTACTCTAAGTGCTGAAGGAACTGATTTCAAAGCTCCGCTTTTAAATAATTTTTCTATACTTGCTGGTCCCAGTGTTTCTTCCAGTAGTAATATTCAAATTATAAACGGAAAAGTAACAAGTAGTTATGATTATACTTATACATATATTTTAGTTGCCAAAAAAGAAGGAAGATTTATAATTCCAGAAGCAAGAATAAAAGTTGAGAATAAAGTTTACAAAACAAAAAAAACAACCATAGAAGTTGTAAAAGGAGAATTGCCACAAAATAATAGTCGTAATAATAGGAAAAAAAATAAAGTTCAATCTTTAAAAGTTGGCGATGAAGATTTATTTGTGAAAGTAAATCTAAACAAAACAAATGTAAATAGGGGTGAACATATAGTTGCTGCAATAAAAGTTTATACTTTAAAAAATCTTGTCGGTTTTGAGGATATAAAATACCCTTCTTTTAGTGGTTTTTGGACGAAAGATATTCCATCATCAGAGCAAATTTCTTTAAAAAGAGAAAATATAAACGGCAAAATTTATAATGTTGGAACTTTGAAAAAAATAGTTTTATATCCACAAAGCAGCGGAGAAATTACAATAGAACCATTTGAATTGGAATGTGTTATAAGAGTAAGAACAGGAAAAACTTCATTTTGGGGACCTTCTTTTAAAGAAATAAAAAAGAAAGTAAAAAGTCGTTCTCGTGTGGTTAAAGTTAAAGAGTTACCAGAAAATCCTCCTTTATCTTTTAATGGTGCAGTTGGAGAATTTAAAATGAAAGGAAGTCTTAATAAAAATAAAGTAAAAGCAAATGATGCAATCAATTTAAAAATTAAAATTTCCGGAAATGGTAATTTGAATTTAATAGATAATTTAGATGTGAAATTTCCAAGTGATTTTGAAGTTTTCGACCCAAAAATTACCAATGAACAAAAAGCCAGATCAAACGGAGTTTCCGGAAGTAAAACTTTTGATTATTTAATAATTCCACGCTATCCCGGAGATTTTAAAATTCAATCTGTAAAATTTTCTTATTTTTCTACAAAAGAAAAAAAATATAAAACATTAAAAACAAAAGATTTTGAAATTAAAGTTGAAAGAGAAGATGGAGATACAACAAGTATAGTTTATAATCCAACAACTTCAAATCAAGAGGAAATAAAATTTATAGGAGAAGATATAAGATTTATTAAAACAGGAGATTTCAATATGAAGAAAAAAGGTGAATTATTTTATGGCTCTTTGAATTTTTATTTAAGTTATATTATTCCTTTTATTTTATTTTTTATATTTTTTATTATTAGAAGAAAACAAATTAAAGAAAATTCAAATATTTTATTAGTAAAATACAGAAAAGCAAATAAACGTTTTAAAAAACGTATAAAAAAAGCAAGTACTTATATGGAATCCAAAGAAGAAAATAAATTTTACGATGAAATTTCAAAGGCAATGTGGGGTTATTTGGGTGATAAATTATCTATTTCTGTTGCAGAATTATCCAGAGATAATGCCATAGAAACTTTGCAAAAAAATAAATTAGATAATAAAATTATAGATGAATTTATAAAAACTTTGGATAATTGTCAAAAACTTATATTTTCACCATCAAAAGATGACAGTAAAATGGAGAAAATGTATAAAGATGCCATTGAAATTATAAATAAATTAGAAGGAAATTTAAAATAATTTTTTTAAAAATTAAAATTCGTAAAATTTTGGCGTTTTTTGAAAAAAATTATTTTTAATTTGAAATTGAAAAACATTAAAATTTTGGACGTTTTTTGAAAAAAATTTTTTTTTAACATTGGAGGTTTTTTTTAACCTCCAATGTTTGTTTCAACGATTTTTTAAAAAACATTAAAATTTTGGACATTTTTTGAAAAAAATTTTTTCAAAAAATTAAAATATTTTGATATTTTTGAAAAAAATTTATCTCAAGAATTTAAATTTAAGATTAAAAATATGAAGAAATTTATTTCACTATTTATTTTGCTAGCTTTCTTTTTTTCTGAAAGTTACGCACAAGAAAAATTAACTCCAGAATTATTATGGAAGTTAAGAAGACTTGGTTCTTTTGTAATTTCACCAAATCAAAAAGATGTTTTATTTTCTGTAAAAGATTACAAAGTTGAAGAAAACAAAGGAAAATCAACTTGGTATATTCAGAATTTAGAAACGAATAAAACCATTACTTTACCTGAAGTAGAAGGCGGTCAGTATAGTTGTGTTTGGATAGATAAAGCTAATAAAATTGCTTTTTTATCTAAAAAAAGTGGCATTATGCAAATTTGGGAAATGGATAAAAATGGAAAGAATTTAACTCAAATTTCTGACGAAAAAGAAGGAATACAAAGTTTTTCATATTCTCCAAACGAGAAGCATATTTTATTTGTAAAACGTGTAAAAATGGAGAAAACTGTTCAAGATATTTATCCAGATTTACCTCACGCTGAAGCAAGAATTATTGATCATTTGATGTATAGACATTGGGACAGTTGGAGTGATTATAGTTATAATCATATTTTTGTTGCTACGTATAAAAATGGAAAAATTAGTAATGCCATAGATATTTTAAAAGATGAGCCTTATGACAGTCCGATGATGCCATTTGGTGGATTAGAAGAAATTGCTTGGAGTAAAGACAGCAAACAAATTGCTTACACTTGCAAAAAAGAAAAAGGCAAAAAATATGCAATGAGTACAAATTCAGAAATTTATTTGTATGATTTAGCATCTAAAAAAACAAGTAATTTGAGTAAAGGAATTATGGGATATGATAAAAATCCTGTTTTTTCTCCTGATGGAAAAAAATTACTTTGGAGCAGTATGGAAAGAAATGGTTTTGAAGCTGACAAAGAAAGAATTATGATTTACGATTTACAAACTAAAAAGCGTGAAGATATTAGCAAAAAATTTGACCAAAATGCAGGAAGTATAATTTGGAGTAAAGACAGTAAAAATTTATTTTTCATTACAGGAGTTCAGGCAACTTATCAAATTTTTTCTTATAATTTTGATAAAAAATCATTTAGACAAATTACTAATGGAGTTCATAATTATCGTTCTTTTGATTTGATAGATGAAAAAACATTAATTGGAACGAAGCAATCTATGTCTATGCCTACAGAAATGTTTACGATAAATATTGCTGATGGAAAAGAGAAGCAAATTACTTTTTTGAATAAAAGTATTTTGGATAAAATTAAAATGGGAAAAGTTGAAAAACGTTGGGTAAAAACAACAGACGGAAAAGATATGCTAACATGGGTAATTTTCCCTCCAAATTTTGATAAAAATAAAAAATATCCTACTTTACTTTACGCTCAGGGTGGACCACAATCTGCAGTAAGTCAATTTTTTTCTTATCGTTGGAATTTTCAATTAATGGCGGCTAATGATTATATTATTGTTGCTCCAAATCGTAGAGGTTTACCAACTTTTGGGCAAGAGTGGAACGACCAAATTAGTAAGGATTATGGCGGACAAAATATGAAAGATTATTTTAGTGCCATAGACGAATTAAAAAAAGAGCCTTATATTAATGAAAATAAAATGGGTGCAATTGGTGCAAGTTATGGTGGATTTTCTGTTTATTGGTTAGCAGGAAATCACGAAAAACGTTTTAAAACTTTTATTTCTCATTGCGGGATTTTTAATTTTGAAGCAATGTATGGTGCTACCGAAGAGTTATTTTTTGTTGATTGGGATTTAGGAGGTTCATATTGGAATAAGCAAAAGAAAAATTCTTATGATGCTTCACCTCATAAATTTGTAAATAATTGGGACACACCGATTTTAGTTGTTCACGGACAAAAAGATTTTCGTATTCCGGTAACACAAGGAATGAATGCTTTTACCGTAGCTCAATTAAAAAATATTCCAAGTAGATTTTTGTATTTTCCAAAGGAAGGACACTGGGTTTTATCCCCGCAAAATGGAATTTTATGGCACAGAGTATTTTTTGATTGGTTAGAAAGAGATTTAAAATAATTTTTTTTGCCTATTTAACTTTCCAAAAAATTTAAACAAGTTATGCGTCAAGCGTCCACGC
>JAOZVH010000298.1 GCA_029938235.1 Bacteroidales bacterium | reverse complement strand
GCTAAAACCAAGAAAACCATTTTATTTATTTAAATATCAAAATACAGAATTTTTAGAAAAATATGAAAAAGGATATTCTGTAAAAGATATTTTTATAATGAGTAGTGTTGGAATTATAACAGGAAAAGATAAAAAATTTATTCATTTTGATAAAGATGAAATTATCAATCGTTTCCAATACAAAGATGATGATTTTGATAAAGAAGATTTAAAAAAAATCGCTTATCGTCCTTTTGATAATCGCTATATTAATTATAATCCTTCTAAAATTGAAAGAGCCAGATATTCTGTTATGAAACATATTTTAAATGGAGAAAATATAGGATTAATTACTTCTAGAATTGTTAAGACGCAAAATGGTTTTTTGCATTCTTTTGTTTCAAAAAATATAACTAATGGAGCATTATTAGCTTCAAATACTGCATCAAGTTCTTATTTTTATCCATTATATTTATACATAGATGAAGAAATTTGGGTAGAAAAGCAAGATAATAAGTTTTGGAAAGAAAAGAAGAAATATGAAAAATTGGTAAAAAAATACAAAAAAATGAAAGATAATCAGGAATTTGCTGATGAACTATTTAAAGATATAGAAGATGAAAAAATTAAAACCCTTTATGAAATAGCTGTTCAAAACAGCGAAGAAGCTACAACTTTATTTGAAACCTGTCAATTTCAAGAAAAGGCTTTGAGTTTTGCAGATACTACTAAAAAAGTTTTTACAGAAAAATATATAAAAGTAGAAAATATAAATTCAGAATTTAGAAAATATATAAATGATTTGTATAAAACAGTTTTTTCTGCTGAGGAGATTTTGGGCTATATTTATTCTGTTTTGCACAGCGAAACTTATCGTAAAAAATATGCGGATTTTTTAAAAATGGATTTTCCGAAAATTCCTTTTGTTTCAAGTTTAAGTAAGTTTAAAAAATTGTCAAAATTAGGAAGCGAATTAATAAAATTTCATTTATTAAATGACATTCCAGAAGGGGAAAATTATGATGATTTGGGTGAGTATTTAGGTTTTGGTGATAATGTAGTTATTAAACCTAATTTTGTGAAAAAAAAGGAATTTTCACGCTTGTACATAAATAAAGAACAATATTTTGACAATGTGCCGAAAGAAGTTTTTGAGTTTTATATTGGTGGTTATCAGGTTTTAAGCAAATATTTGAAAGACAGAAAAAATAAAACTTTGAGTTTACAAGAAATTGAAAATGTAGAAGACATAGTAAAAGTTTTGCAATTTACAATAAAACAAATGAAGAAAATTGAAAAAGAAACTAAAGAATGGATTTAAAAAGGAATGAGAATTTTTTAATGAGGAATGAATAATTTGAATGAGAATTTTTTAATGAGGAATTTTTAATTATAAAAATCATTAAAAAATTGACGTTTTTTGAAAAAAAATTTTTTTTCAAAATTCAAAATCATAAAAAAATTGGTGTTTTTTGAAAAATTGTTTTTTTTTAACATTTAAAAATCCATAAAAAAATTGCGATTTTGGAAAATTTTTTTAATATTTATTATTCATAAAAAATTTGCAGTTTTTTGAAAAAATGATAAATATTATTATTTTTAATTGGTACAATTTTTGCGACTTATATTTTATAAAAAATAATTTAAAATGAAAATTTAGGAGGATAAAAAATGAAATCAAACTTAAAAATAATAATAGTTTTTTTATTTTTTCTAAGTTCTTGTACTTCTTCTCTGAGAGTTTATGAAGATGATATTTATTTTGTGCCTAAGGAGCGCAAAATTGTAAAAAGAAATTCAGAAATAACTCATAAAGATAAAATAGATAAGGATTCTCTTTACGAGAAAAAATATATTGCTAAGCAAGAAAAACAAGAAATAGAAGATAGAGAATTTGACAGCATTCAAAATTACTATTCTGAAAATCATAGAAATGAAGACCTAGAAGAAAATTATGATAATTATGATAACGAAAGTTATAATGATAATTATGATGAATTTGAAGAAGAGGATTATCATTATTCGTCTCGTTTAAGACGATTTCATGACGATTCTAAATTTTCATATTATGACCCATATTATTCTAATGGATATTGGTATGATTATGATTACGATTTTCTATGGATGAATCATAATTATTATCGACCACATTGGTCGCTTTCTTGGAATAATCACCATCGTTGGAATTTAGGTTTTGGATATTCTAATTATTATAATTCTTATCATTGTTATAGTCCTTATAATAATTGGTACGCTTATAACCACGGTTATTATAATGATTCTCATTGGTGGCATAATAATTATTCTAATAATAGAAATCACAGTGGACGTATCAGACGACACAGATCAGATAATGTTACTGATTATAATAACAGTGATCGTCCAACAGTTGTGCGAAATTCTGGTTCAAATTCAAAAGGTGATAAAATAAGTAAACCAGAAAGACCTAATACAAATAAATATACTTATGAAACTCCAAGGAGAGAAAATTATGAAAATACAAATTCAAGAAATGTTGTTAGAAATAATAATGTAAGGAATTCTAATGCAGCAATTGGAACATCTGAAGAAGGTATTGTACGTTCAAGTTATAAACCCAGAACGACAATTAATTCATACAATAGAAAACCTAGAGAAAATGTAAATTCTAATAATAATTCTTCTCCTAATTCCAGGACAAGAAATACTAATTATTCTAAGCCAAGGAGTTCATCTAATTATACAAGACCAAGGAGTTCATCTTATTCTTCACCTAAGAATAAAAATAGATCTTCTTCTTCAACAAGACGAAGTTCTTCTAATAATAGAAATAATAAATCGTCAAGTAGTTCTTATAATAGATCTTCAAAAAGAAGTTCTCCAAGTAGAAGCTCATCATCTTACAACAGAAGTAGTAGTTCTAGGTCCTCCGGAGTTAGAAGTTCGTCATCGTCTTCTGGACGCTCTTCAAGTGGAAGAAGTTCATCATCTTCTGGACGCTCTTCAAGTGGAAGAAGTTCCGGAGGAAGAAAATAATTTTTTATTTTTATTTCATTTAAAAAAACCTATTATTAAAATAGGTTTTTTTATTTTATATGGGATTTACAAGAGATTATTTTAGTTTTTCACAAAGAGAAAAAAGAGGAATAATTATTTTATTAGTAATTATTTCCATACTCATAATTTTTAGAAATTTAGATTTGTTTTTAGATAAAAACGAAATTAAAAATAATAAAGAACTTTTTGAAGAAATAGTTTCTTTTGAAAAATCTTTAAAAAAAATGCCAAAAATTGAAAAAAAATTTTTTTTATTTGATTTTGACCCAAACACAACAACA
>JAOZVH010000297.1 GCA_029938235.1 Bacteroidales bacterium | reverse complement strand
ATCAATAATTTAAGTCCTTAGACTGACGGCTATGGCGTGGACGCTTGACGCATAATTTTTATAATTCGTAAAATTTTGGCGTTTTTTTGAAAAAAAAAATTAACATTGGAGGTTTTTTTTTAAACCTCCATGTTTGTTTTATAGTTTTTTTGAAAAAAGTTTTTTTTAATAATTTGAAATCATTAAAATTTCGTCGTTTTTTTGAAAAAATTTTTTTCAAAATAATTTGAAATCATTAAAATTTCATCGTTTTTTTGAAAAAATTTTTTTTTAATAATTTGAAATCATTAAAATTTCGTCGTTTTTTTGAAAAATTTTTTTTTAATGCAATTTTTAATTCATAAGTTTTTTAATTTCATTTAATTTATTTAAAGCTTCTATTGGAGTTAGATTATTAATATCTAAATTTTTAATTTGTTTTCTTATTTCTTCAAGAATTGGGTCGTCTAATTTAAAAAAACTCATTTGAAAATTATCATTTTTTGCAATTTTTATATTTTTATTTCCTCTTGAACTTTCCAATTCTTTTAAAATTTCATTTGCTCTTTTTATAACTGTTTTGGGCATACCAGACATTTCTGCAACGTGAATACCAAAACTATGTTCACTTCCACCTTCAACAAACTTTCTTAGAAAAACAATTTTATTTTGAATTTCTTTGACGGTAATATTATAATTTTTTATTCCGTCAAAAAGTTTTTCCATTTCATTTAATTCGTGATAATGTGTTGCAAATAAAGTTTTTGCTTTATTTTTATTATTATGAATAAACTCAATTATCGCCCAAGCAATGGAAATTCCATCATAAGTACTTGTACCTCTTCCGAGTTCATCGAATAAAATTAAACTCCTATTTGAAATATTATTTAAAATATTTGACGCTTCGTTCATCTCAACCATAAAAGTCGATTCGCCGAGAGAAATATTGTCAGAAGCACCAACACGAGTAAAAATTTTATCCAGAAAACCCAATTTAACAGATTTTGCCGGAACAAAAGAACCCATCTGTGCCATTAAAGAAATTAATGCTGTTTGCCTAATTAATGCCGATTTTCCAGACATATTTGGTCCAGTAATGACAATAATTTGTTTTTCATTGTTATTTAAATAAACATCATTTGGAAAATAAGATTCGCCATTTGGAAGATTTTTTTCTATAACTGGATGACGTCCTTCTTTTATTATAATTTCAAAACCATCATTTAATTCCGGACGAGAATAATTGTTTTTTACAGCAATTTTTGAAAAGGAAAGCAAACAGTCCAATTCCGAAATTAAATTAGAATTTCTTTGAATAATTTTAATATAATTTTTTAATTCTTTCACAAGTTTATTAAAAATTTCCGATTCTATCTCAAAAATTTTTTCCTCTGCTCCGAGAATTTTACTTTCATATTCTTTCAATTGATCATTTATGTATCGCTCCGCACTGACGAGAGTTTGTTTTCTTATCCAACTTTCCGGAACTCTATTTTTATATAAATTTCTAACTTCAAAATAATATCCAAAAACATTATTATAAGAAATTTTCAAAGAAGAAATCCCTGTTTTTACAGATTCTTTTTTTTGCAATTTTTTCAAAAAATCTTTACTGGAAAAAAATATTTCTCTTAATTCGTCAAGTTCTTTTGAAATTCCGCTCCTAATAACTTTACCTTTTATAATTTGATTATTCGGTAATTTTTCAACTTCTCTTTCTATTTTATTTTTTATGTCGAAACAAGGGTCGAAAATTTTAGAAATTTCTTTTAATCTTTTATTTTCTGATAAACCACAAGCAGTTTTTATCGGTTCTATGGAATTTAAAGCGGTTTTTAAATTTACAACTTCTCTGGGAAGTATTTTTTCAGTTGCAATTTTTGAAACCATTCTTTCGATATCTCCCATAAGTTGAATGTGCATATTTAATAAATAACTAATTTCTTCGTCTTTTATAAGGCATTCCACAACATCAAGACGCGAATTAATTTTTTCTATATTTTTCAAAGGAAGTACCAACCATTTTCTTAGAGTTCTGGCTCCCATAGGCGAAACGGTATCATCAATAATATTTATTAAAGATTTTCCGCCAAAATGCAAAGGCTGTAAAAGTTCTAAATTTCTAATTGTAAATTTATCTATCCAAAGATATTTATTGTCTTTTATTTTTGAAATCTTATTAATGTGTAAATTTTTTTTATGGTGTGTTAAATCAAGGTATTCTAAAATTGTACCTGCGGCAATAATTCCCATATAATATTTTTCTACACCGAAACCTTTTAAAGAATTTGAATTAAATTGTTTTAATAATTTTTCTTTCGAAGTTTCATAATTAAATATCCAATCTTCCAGCGGATAAGTATAAAATTTTTTTCCAAAAAGTTCTTCAAAAATTTCTTTTTTTCCTCTTTTTATTAAAATTTCCTTTGCTTGAAAAGAATTTAATAATTTATCTATATAATTAAAATTTCCTTCTGTTAAAAAAAACTCTCCTGTTGAAATGTCTAAAAAAGAAATTCCAGCCTTTTCTTTTTCTATATGAACACTTGCTAAAAAATTATTTTCTTTATTTTCCAGAGCATCGATATTTGTATTTAGTCCGGGTGTAATTAATTCTACAACACCTCTTTTGACTATTTTTTTTGTTTTTTTTGGGTCTTCTAATTGTTCACAAATAGCAACTCTTTTTCCTGCTCTAACAATTTTCGGAAGATGTGTGTCCAGAGAATGATGAGGAAAACCTGCAAGTTCTATGAAAGAATTTTTGCCATTTGCTCTTTTTGTTAAAGTTATTCCTAAAATTCGAGATGTTTCTATTGCATCATCGGAAAAAGTTTCGTAGAAATCACCAACTCTAAATAATAAAATTGCATCTGGATGTTTTGCCTTAATAGAAAAATATTGTTTCATTAAAGGCGTTTTTACTATATTCTTTTTTATCATTACATTTTTTTTTACGAATTTTCAAATTTATAAAAATTTTGGCATTTTTTGGAAATAATTTTTTTAATTAAAAAAATTATTAATAGTTAGTTGTTTTTTTTATTTTAAATAAACATTAAAAAAATCGGCATTTTATTTAAAAAATTTTTTTTAATTTTAAAATCATTAAAAAAATGCCGTTTTTTTTGAAAAAAATTTTTCAAAAATTGTCCAAAATTTCAATATTTTTAATTTCAAAATAAAAAATTTTTTTTCAAAAATCGTCCAAAATTTTAATGTTTTTATAATTTCAAAATAAAAAAAATCTTTTTTAAAAAAACGCTAAGTACACGACAAAAGTTTAAAAATGTTTATTTTTAATTTTTTGCTGTTTTAA
>JAOZVH010000098.1:4371-11422 GCA_029938235.1 Bacteroidales bacterium | reverse complement strand
TCTTAAAATCAATAATTTAAGTCCTTAGACTGACGGCTATGGCGTGGACGCTTGATGCATAAGAATGATTAATTTATTAAAAAAAAAATTTTTTTTTCAAAAAACGACGAAATTTTAATGATTTTTTATAATTAAAAAAAATTTATCATTTCTATAATTTTTTTTAAATTTGTTATAATTATGAAGCTAAAAACAATTTTATCATTATACGAAAAAGGTAAACGTAAAAATCAAGAGGATTTTATTTTAAATTATAAAAATAAATTATTTATTATTTGCGATGGTGTCGGTGGTCAAAAATATGGCGAGCTTGCGAGTAAATTGGCTTCTGAGGAATTTGCGAAAAATATAAATAATTTAAAACTTCTGCAAAAAAATGAATTATATGCAAAATCTTTCGAAAACACTCAGGACGCTTTTGATAAACATATTGCAAAATATCCAGAAACCAAAGAAATGGCAACAACTATGGTAGCTCTTCATTTCAATGAAAAAAATATTGCAATTATGCATTGCGGAGACAGTCGTTTTTATCATATCCGAGAAGGAAAAATCCTTTGGCAAACAGAAGACCACACAATAATAAATGAATTAATAAAAGCCGGAGTTTTATAACAGAAGAAGAAGCAAAAGATAGCAAACGAAATAAAATATCATAGCTTTGCAAGGTAATATTTCTCATCGCTCCAATTTGAGGAAAAAATAAGAGTGAAATTAGATATTCATTTTATAAATGACATTCAAAAAGACGATTATTTATTTCTTTGTTCTGATGGAATTTCTGGCATTTTAAATGATGAGGAACTTTGCGAAATATTTATCAAAAAAAATAAAAACAGCAAGAAGTTAGAAATTATAAAAACAATTTGCGAAGAAACATAAATGACAATTATTCGGCATTTTTAATACAAATTGATAATTTTAAGAAAAATTTTTTTGAATTTTACACGAAATTTTTAAAAAAATTTTTTCAAAAAAAACGTCCAAAATTTTAACATTTTTTTAATTTCAAAATTAAAATATTTAAAATTTTGGATGTTTTTGAAAAAAAAATTTTTTATTTTGAATTTGAAAATCTTAAAATTTTGGTTGTTTTTTTTAATTTTCAAAATCTGTAAGGTGTTGAATATACAGATTATCATTGTTTACAAAATAAATTTCTATTTTTTCATTTTTATTTAAAAAAAGATTTTTTTTAACAAGTTTGATTAATCGTTTACTCTGTCTTTCTATAAGAAAACACCAAAATACAACTATTTTAACTTTAGCTTGGCTATTAATTATACTCTCTTGTTTTTCATCTGTTTGTTTTAGATGGTTTTTCAAATCTGAAAATAAAAAATTAGTATCTATTTTTGTTTTCGCTTGTTTATGAGGTATAAATGTTTTAAAATCATCATTTCTATCCCATTTTAAATTTAGAAGTGTTACTCCAGTGTTACAATTTATATGATACGAAACTAAAGTATCATTTACAAAATATATCACTTGTAAAGCTTGAATTGATTGTTTTCTAAGAATAGAATCTTCTTGATATTTATTTATCATATAATCCATATATTCTTCTTTGACATAGAAAGAATTTTTTAAGGAAATATTATTTTTTTTTATAAATTTATTTGTCTTAACAAGATTAAACTCTTTTTGTTCTTTTATTCCGTATGCTTTTGTTAAGATATTAGAACAACTATAAAAACATAATAATAAGAACGATAAAATTAATAAATATTGTAGTTTCATATTTTTTATTGTAAAAGCTTATTCAAAATATTTTTTTTATCAAAACAAATTATTTGCTTATTTATTGTAAAAAATATAGATATTATTACGTAAGGTCATTGACTTTGTGAATGCTTGAACATATTTTGAAGAAAATACCGAAGTGCAAGATTTTTTAAATTACTGAGATAATTAAAAATATAAATTTGTAAATTTTTTTCCTTTTAAGAATTTTTTTTCAGTTTATTTTAGAAACAAAATATTCATTTATATAATTAAATACCAGATAATCAAATATTTAAATACTTTGGCACGGAAATGGCATTTTAAATAGAAAATAATAAAAATATTTTTATGAAAAAATTTAGAATTTTTTTGATAAGTTTCTTATTTGCTTCGTCTACTTTAATTTTGGGAAGTTGTTCCAAAGATGATGATTGTGATTGTGATGATAATACAACAAAAGACATCAGAAAAGAAATACTTGGAAATTACGAAATGACATTTAAAATGTATCATTACAGTGATGGAGAAATAGGTGGACAAAATGGAAGTGAAAGTCCTCCATCTACATTTATTGTAAATGAAAATACTTCTAATGATTTTGCTGTGAATTTTCTTGATGAAAATAATGAAGAAGTATTTAAAGGAGTGAAATTATCAGAAGAAGATGGAAAAATCTTTTTTGATATCCCTTATCAAAGATTAGAAAATTTTATGGATTTTGGTGAAAGTACTGCAGTAGAAACTTTTGGTTATGAAAAATATGTTTCAAACGGAATAAAATATCATGGAACTTATGATAAAACAAGTGAAAAAATAAAGTTTACAATAAAACTAGATGTTGATTATGATGATTATTATTATGATGATGTTTCTTATATTGTAATTTACGAAGGTGAAAAAGATTAAGAAATTCCAAATTTATGCAAAAAAAATTCCAAGTTTTTAAAAATTTGGAATTTCTTTTTCAAAAAAAACAAAAAGTTTTAATGATTTTTTATAATTTTAAAAAAAAGTTTTTCAAAAAACGCCAATTTTTTGATGATTTTTTTTTAAATTATAAAAAATTTACAAATTTTTTCGGCTAATAATTTAGATAATTTTATTTTAGATTCTTTTGTCCATCCGGCAATATGTGGACTTAAAATAACTTTTTCGCTTTTTTTCAAAAAATTAAAATTAGAAAAATTTTTTTTATTTTTATATAAATTTTCAAAAGACGTTTTTTCATATTCTAAAACATCAAGTGCCGCACCAAGAATTTTATTATTTTTTAATCCTTCAATTAAATCATTAGTATTTACAATTTTTCCTCGTGAAGTGTTTATTATAAAAATTTTTTTTTTGAAATTTTTCATTAAATTTTTATTAAATAAAAATTTCGTTTCTTCATTTAAAGGAATATGAAAACTTAAAATATCTGTTTCTTCAAAAATTTCATTCCAAGAAACTTCTTTCACAAAAGAATTTCCAAAATTTTTTTTATATTTATCGTAAGAAATTATATTTGTTTGAAAACCCTGTAAACGCTGAGCAAAAGCATTACCCATATTTCCATAACCAATAATTCCTATGGTTTTCCCTTTAATTTCTAATCCTCTATTTTCTTCTCGTTTCCATATTCCATTTTTCACTTCTCTGTCTGCACGGCATAAATTATTAAACAAAGAAAGTAACATTCCCAATGTATGCTCACCAACAGCATCACGATTTCCCTCCGGAGAGTTGAAACATTTTATATCATTTTTTTCAGCAAAATCTAAATCTATGTTTTCCATACCTGCACCAACTCGTGCAATAAATTTTAAATTTATTGCCTTAGACAAAATTAATTTATCTAATTTTATCCGACTTCTAATAACAATTCCATGATAATTACAAATTATTTTTTTGATTTCATTTGCAGATATTTCCGGAAGATAATCACAATTAAAACCATTTTTTTCTAAAATTTCTACAAAAATTTTATGTGTACTATCTATAAATAAAACATTAAATTTTTTTTTCATAAAAATTATTTCTTATTATATTTCTTCACTTGTTTATTGTAAATTACAACCAAACGGTTTATTTCATTTGTTAATTCTTTACATTTTGAATATTTTTTTTTACTGAGAGCACCATTTCCACTACAATTTAATAATTTATGTTCTAACTTAAAACTATCTAAACGTGTTTGGATCATAGTCATATTTTTTAAAATATTTTTTTTCTTAGCTGAAGCAAAGAAATATTCTCTACCATATTTTTCCAAAATAATTTTATCTTCTTTCTTTATTTTTTTGATTTTTTTAAAAGTTTTTCTTCCTTTTATATTCATTTTAATAATTTCTGGTGCTTCTTTTATTTTTATGCCTCCGGCATAATTATCTGGAATTTGTCCAATTCTAGCATAATCAGTTGATTCTATAAATGCGTAATTTGTTCCAAAATTTCCGTACCCCCTTGGAACTTTTATTCCAACAGCCATATGATTAGCTTTTTCAAAAGCCAATAAAACAACCTCGTAGTCTAATAAAAATAACATTTTCGCAAGTAAAACAGATTTATCGGCACAAACACCTTTTTTTAAAAATATAGTTTCATAAGGATATTTGATTTTTTCATTTATGTTATAATAAGAATTCCAATCGTATTCAAAAGCCCCTTGAACATAAGCAACGACAACTTCTACAAATTCATCATCAGACATAGAAGAATTTATTCTGTTCAATTCATTAATTATGCTATTTAAAAATCTCTCATCTTTTTTATTTTTTAAAAAAATATTATAAAATTTTTCTTTCCAATCTCTTGGTAAATCTCCTGTATATTCGAAAGTTTTTGGTTGTTTTTTAAAATATTCATAAAGATCTTCTGGCAATGAACAATTTAATTCATAAGTTTTTGTATCAATATCAAAAACTTGTAGATCTTCTTTCATTCTTCCGGAATGCTCTTCATCTGCAACTTCCAGAATTACATCAGAATCCTGAGAATAATCTTCTTCTTCTTCCTCTCCGTTTTCGTAAGTCCTAAAACAACTATTATTTAAAATAATAATCAACAATAAAACTAAATATCTTTTGATTTTCATTTTTTTTCAAAATTTAAAATTAATGTATAAATTTAAAAAACCTATTCCATCTGATTTTTTTTAAAAAAAATTGCTCCTCATCAAGAGAAAGCCAAACCATAACAGCTTTTCCAACTATATGATCTTCCGGAACAAAACCCCAAAATCGAGAATCAGCAGAATTATGCCTATTATCCCCCATCATAAAATAATAATCCATTTTGAAAGTATAATTTTCAACTAATTTATCATTAATAAAAATTTTATCTCCATCAACTTTTAATTTATTTTTTTCGTAAGAAAGAATAATTGTTTTATACAAAGGTAAATTTTCTACATTCAATTCAACGGTAAAATCTTTTTTCGGAATAAATAAAGGTCCAAAATTATCTTCGTTCCATGGAAAGTTTTTATGGTGTGGAAAAATATAACTTGTCATAGATTCACTTTTAGGCTTTATTTTTTTTACTATTTTTTTTACACTTTTAAAAGATTTAAATTTATTAAAATTTTCTTTTGTCAGTGGTAAATCTTTATATCCAAAATTATGAACAAATTTATCATGATAATCTTTTATAGAAATGCTCAGTCTCTCTAGTATTTTAGGATTTATTGTTTTTCCCTCAGTAAAAATATCATAATTATATTGTAAATTTTCTAAATTATCAATAGATTTTCCATTTATAAATAAATCTCCGTCAATAACTTGCAAACTATCTCCGGGAATTCCTACACAACGTTTTACATAATTCTCTTTTTTATCATTTGGACGTACAACTATTTCTCCAAAAAAATTCTTTAAAACTTGTCCCGTATATGGATTTACAAAATCATTTTTCCATACATTTTCTCGCCCATAACTTCGGCAAAGTTGATAATAACTTTGTGACTGTTGATTTAATGCAACAGTATCTCCGGCAGGAAAATTAAAAACAACAACATCATTATTTTTTATTTTTTCAAAACCTAACAAACGTTTATAATCCAATTTTATCCATTCTAAATAAGATTTTGTTGATTTTGTCAAAGGTAAAGTATGATGAGCAAAGGGAAAAGATAGAGGAGTATTTGGAATTTTAGGACCATAATTAACTTTACTAACAAATAAATAATCTCCAATCAACATATCTTTTTCCATAGAAGAAGTTGGAATTGTAAACGCTTCTATAAAAAACATCCTTATAAAAGTTGCCGCAACAACAGCAAAAATCAAAGCATCTGCCCATTCAACTATGGTTGTTTGTTTTTTTACACCCTTTTTTTTCCAGAACTTCCAATGAATTTTTCTAATAATATAAATTTCAAAAATAATTGGTAAACCTATCAAAAACCAATAATTTCCCAACCATATTATCCATAAAATATAAAGAATTATAGCAATTGAAAATTTCAAATATTTATTTTCTAAAAACTCTTTCATTTATTTTTTTATAATTATTTATTAAATAACGACAATTATAATTGAAAATTATTAATATATAAAAAAATTTTTTTTGAAAAAATTGAAAATATTTTTGAATTTTAAAATAATTTTTTAAATTATTTTTTTTATATAAAAATATTTATAAATATTATGAAAAATAATTTATTGCTATTTATTATTATTTTGTTATCTTTTTCTTCTTTCGGACAAGATATTAAGGCAAAAGAAATTCTTGATAAAGTTTCAAAAAAAACTCGTTCTTATAAAGCTATGAAAATAGAATTTACTAATACATTAGAAAATCTACAAGATGACATAGAAGAAACCTTAGAAGGAACTGTTTTTATAAAAAAAAATAAATTCAAATTAATTTATGAAACGACAGAAATCTTTTGTAATGGAAGATTAATTTGGACTTATTTAAAAGATGCAGAAGAAGTAAATATTAACAAATTAGATAAAAAAGATGAATCTATAATGAATCCGTCTAAACTTTTAACCATTTATCAAAAGGGTTATAAATATAGATTTGTAGCACAGGCAGAAGAGGATAAAAAAATAATTTATGTTATAGATTTATTTCCAAAGAAACCTAAGAAAAAAAATTTTTCTCGTATTCGCTTGAAAATTGATAAAAATAAAAGCGAAATTATTTCAATTAAAAATTTTGGAAAAGATGGAAATCATTACACTCTGAAAATTAAATCTTTAGAGCATAATTTGAAACTAAAAGACAATTTTTTTAAATGGAAAAAAAAAGAGCATCAAAATGTTGAAATTATTGACCTAAGAGAGTAAAAATTTTTTTTTGATTATAAAAAATCATAAAATTTTGGCGTTTTTTGAAAAAA
>JAOZVH010000098.1:0-4271 GCA_029938235.1 Bacteroidales bacterium | reverse complement strand
AAATCATAAAATTTTGGCGTTTTTTGAAAAAAAATTTTTTTTTGATTATAAAAAAATCATAAAATTTTGGCGTTTTTTTGAAAAAATTTTTTTTTAATTATAAAAAATCATAAAATTTTGGCGTTTTTTTGAAAAAAAAATTTTTTATTTTTGAAAAATAAAAAATGATGAATTTAAAGAAAAATTTTTTTTATATAATTTTGATATTTATAACATATCAAGTAAATGGACAAACAAACTTATTAAGTTTAAAAGAACTCAACAAAGTTAAAGTTTGGGATTCCTTGAGTCACGCATTAGAAAATATAGACGAAGTTTTACATTTAAACTTATCTTTTCAAAATTTTGGGGAAATTCCGTCTGAAATTTCTTTATTAAAAAATCTACAGGTCTTAAATTTGGAAAGTACAGGAATTAGTAGTTTACCGTCATCTTTTAAAAAATTAAAAAATTTACAATCTTTATCTTTAAAAAATAACTTTTTTAAAGTTCCACCAGAAGAGATTTTACAAATTTCTAATTTAATAGAATTAAATTTAAGCAATAATTTACTTTTAGATCATGATTTTACTTTTTCAGAACTTAAAAAAATAAATAAACTAAGAATTTTATATTATTCAAATAATAAATTAAAAAATCTTCCTGCAGATATAGGATTTTTGAAAAATTTACAAATTCTAATATTGAAAACAAATTATTTACGAAATTTGCCATCTCAAATTTCTTATTTGTCTAATTTGAATTATTTGAATTTACAGGAGAATTTAATTTCCGAATTACCAAAAGAAATTTCATTATTAAGAAAATTAAATTATTTAAATTTACAAAAAAATGAATTGGAAACTTTACCTGAGGAAATTAGATTTCTGGAAAAATTACGAGAGTTATATTTAAAAAGTAATTATTTTTCTTACAAAGAAGAATTAAAAATTTCGGAAATTTTTCCTGAATGTTATATTTCTTTTAAAAGTTTAAAAAGCAAAGAAATTTTAGATGCTTCAAAAGAATATATTTTTTTTAAAAAAGCATTAAAATCTGCAAAAAAAGTTTATAAATTAAATCTTTCCAGACATAATTATTTTGCTGTTCCGGAAAATATAAAAAAATTTAAAAGTTTACAATGGTTAAATTTACAAGAAAATTCAATTACCAGTTTGAGTTATGAAATTGGTTGTTTAACAAATTTACAATGGTTAAATTTAGAAAAAAATGATATGTCTTATTTGCCAAATTGCATAGGAAATTTGAGAAATCTTGAATACATAAATGTCAGCAAAAATGACATTTATGAAATACCAACAAGCGTTTTTTATTGGAAAAATATTAGAGAAATTAATTTGGAAAAAAATAGAATTGGAATTCTACCAAAAGAAATTGGAAATTGGAAGTTTTTAAAAAAATTAAATTTATTTTCAAACAAAATAACTTATTTACCTGAGGAAATAAAAAATCTAATATATTTGGAATATTTGAATATTGGAGAAAATGAATTGCAAGTTTTACCAAAAGAAATTTCTAATTTGATAATTTTAAAAGAATTAAATTTGTATGATAATCAACTGAGATTTTTACCTACAGAAATAGGAAATTTAATTTACTTAGAAATTTTAAATTTAAAAAGTAATGATTTGTATGTTCTTCCGGAAGAAATTGGAAAATTAAAAAATTTAAAAAAACTTGGTTTAAGTTTTAATAATTTAGAAGAAATTCCAGAAGAAATCTGTAATTTAAAAAATTTAAGTTATTTAGACTTATCTTTTAATAAATTAGAATTTATGCCAGAAGATCTTCATAAATTGAGAAATTTACAAGTTTTAGAATTGGAATCTAATAAATTGGAAGAGTTGCCGAAAAATATTTATAAAATGAAAAATTTAAGATACCTATATTTGAAAGATAATTTGTTCTCAAAAGCAGAAAAAGAAAAAATAAAAAGTAAATTTAAAAATATTCACTTAGAATTATAAAATTTTCTTCAAATTTGTTCGATGAAATTTTTAAATTTAAAAAAAATATTTCAAAAAAACATCATTTTTTGGAAAAAAAATTTTTTAATTTTGAAAAAAAATTGTCAAAATGTCAGCATAATTAAAAACATTTATTTTCAATTTAAAATTTTATAATTTTTATATGAAAAAATGTCATAAATTAATAAAAAATAAAATTGGCATAAAATATGAAAATTATTTTCAAAAATTTAAATTATAAAAAATAATATGACAATTATAGGAAAACCTCTCGCTGGTAAAATTTTAATAGAGCCTAAGAAAGCTGAAGAAAAAACTGTATCTGGAATTTATTTACCAGAGTCTGCTCAGGAAAAACCTCAAACAGGAAAAGTTATTGCTGTTGGTTCTGATAAAGTAGATGAAAAAATGGAAATAAAAGTTGATGATACTGTTTTATATGGTAAGTATTCTGGGACAGAAGTAAAATTAAATGAAAAAAATTATTTAGTTTTATCTCAATCTGATGTATTATTAATTCTGTAATTATTAAAATTTTTTAATTAAAAAAAAATAAAAAAATGGCAAAAGAAATTAAATTTGACGTAGAAGCAAGAGATCTATTGAAAAAAGGTATCGACGCATTAGCTGATGCTGTAAAAGTTACTTTGGGACCTAAAGGTCGTAATGTTGTTATAGATAAAAAATTTGGTTCTCCTCAGATTACAAAAGATGGTGTAACCGTTGCAAAAGAAATAGAATTAGAAAACATTTTCGAAAATATGGGTGCTCAGATGGTTAAAGAAGTTGCTTCAAAAACCGCAGATGACGCAGGAGACGGAACAACAACAGCAACAGTACTTGCACAATCTATTATTAATGTTGGTTTGAAAAATGTTACTGCCGGAGCAAATCCTATGGATTTAAAACGTGGAATTGATAAAGCGGTAAAAGTTGTTCTGGAGAGTTTAAAATCTCAATCTAAGGTTATTGGTGATGATAACGAAAAAATAGAACAGGTTGCAAAAATTTCGGCAAATAATGACGATGAAATCGGGAAATTAATTGCCAAAGCAATGAAAAAAGTTAAAAAAGACGGTGTAATAACAGTAGAAGAAGCAAAAGGTACTGACACAACTGTTGAAATTGTAGAAGGTATGCAATTTGATAGAGGTTATATTTCACCATATTTTGTAACTGACACAGATAAAATGGAAGCAGTTTTGGAAAATCCTTACATTTTATTATTTGATAAAAAAGTTTCTAATATGAAAGATTTACTTCCTATTTTAGAAGCTACTGCCGAAACTGGACAAGCTTTATTAATTATATCTGAAGATGTTGACGGTGAAGCACTTGCAACTCTTGTGGTAAATAAATTACGTGGTTCTTTAAAAATTGCCGCTGTAAAATCTCCCGGTTTTGGAGACCGTAGAAAAGAGATACTTGAAGATATTGCTATTTTAACA
Source organism: Bacteroidales bacterium (assembly GCA_029938235.1). Taxonomy (GTDB): domain Bacteria; phylum Bacteroidota; class Bacteroidia; order Bacteroidales; family 4572-128; genus 4572-128. The sequence goes on along the minus strand of JAOZVH010000098.1, from coordinate 856 downwards.
GGTGGGACTGTAATTTCGGAAGAAAAAGGTTTGAAATTAGAGAACACACAAATAGAAATGCTTGGTAGAGCGGAAAAAATTGTTATTGATAAAGAAAATACAACTGTTGTAAATGGTTCTGGCGAAAAAGAATTAATAGCACAAAGAGTTAAACAAATTAAAACTCAAATGGATGCTAGTACTTCTGATTATGATAAAGAAAAATTACAAGAACGTCTTGCAAAACTTGCGGGCGGAGTTGCTGTTCTTTATGTAGGTGCTGCTTCTGAAATGGAAATGAAAGCAAAAAAAGACCGTGTTGATGACGCTTTAAGTGCTACAAAAGCTGCTGTTGAAGAGGGAATTATTCCTGGTGGCGGAGTTGCCTACATTAGAAGTATAGAAAAATTAACTGATTTTGTTTGTGATAATGAAGACGAAAATACAGGAGTTGCAATTATCAAACGTGCTTTGGAAGAGCCAATTCGCCAAATAGTTGAAAATGCCGGAGGAGAAGGTTCTGTTGTTGTTCAAAAGATCAAAGAAAATGAAAATGATTTTGGATACAATGCTCGTTTAGAATGTTATGAAAATCTTTTCGAAACCGGAGTTATTGACCCAACAAAAGTTGCTCGTGTTGCATTAGAAAATGCTGCTTCTGTTGCAGGAATGTTTTTAACGACAGAATGTGTACTTGCAGAAAAAGAAGATGAAAACGCTCCGGCTATGCCTCCTATGGGTGGTGCTCCGGGAATGGGCGGAATGGGTGGTATGATGTAAATCATATTTGAAAAAATTTTATAAAAAAAATGAATTTGAAATTTTCAAATTCATTTTTTTTATAAAATTTTTTCAAAATTCATTCAAAATTTTAATA
>JAOZVH010000097.1 GCA_029938235.1 Bacteroidales bacterium | reverse complement strand
TTAATTTTGAAAATCATTAAAAAATTGCCGATTTTTTGAAAAAAAAATTTTTTTTCAAATTTTGAAAATCATTAAAAAATTGCCGTTTTTTTGAAAAAAATTTTTTAATTTAAAATTCATAAAAAATTGTCGTTTTTTTGAAAAAAATTTTTTAATTTAAAATTCATAAAAATTTGCCATTTTTTTGAAAAAATTTTTTTTAATAATTAAAAATCGTAAAAAATTGTCGTTTTTTTCAAAAAGATTTTTTTAAATTTAAAAAATCATAAAAAAATGCTATTTTTTTTAAAAAAAATTTTTTTTAAATTTAAAAATTCATAAGAAAATTGCTATTTTTTTGAATTTTTTTATAAAAATTTATTATTCATTGCAAAAAACAAAGGTAATCTTACGCTTTTCTTTCTTAAATTAAAATATTTTTCTTTTAAAATTTCATCTTTTAAATGAAAAGCAATAGAATTAAAAATCCATCTTGCTGGTTTTGAATTTCCTTCTAATATAATAATTCCTAAATCTTTTGTCAATAAAATATCAAATGCTATTTCTGAGAAATCTCCATATTTTGAATGCAAAAGTTCACAAGTTTTTAAACAAATATTTTCAATTTCTTTTCTTATAAAATTAATATTTTTATTCATTCCTTTCTTAACAAGAAAATCAATTTCTTCTAATCTTAGTGCTTTTCCGCCGGCATCTAAATTAGAAATCCAATGATTTTTTTTACCTTTTCTTACAGCCATTCCAGTTAAAAAATAATTATTATTTCCTCTATTTTGAATTAAAACACGAATATCAAAAGGAGAATTAGAAAATTCAAATGTTTTCGCTTTTACTTGTATAAAAAAAAGATCTTTATCAAAATTTGATTTTAAATAAAATAAAATTTCTTTTCTTTTCATAAGAATTTTCTTTGAATCAAAAAACAAATTATATTTATTATTTTCTTTTTTTATTATGGCAATATTTCTTCCTCTTGAACCATTTAAAGGTTTTATATAAATGGTTTTATTGTAATTAAAATAATTTTCTAATATTTTTTCATTTATATTTTTTATCAAATGTCCTTTTAAAGTTGGTAAATTATTTTTTGATAAAAAATTATGGAAATCTAATTTATTTTTTAATAAATTAATCATTTCATATTTTATTGTGAAATGAAAATTTTTTTTTATCAAAAAAGCCCTAAAATTTTTAATTTTTTCAATGTCAGATTTTTCTTTTACCGTAAATCTGTCATATATTATTTTAGGAATTTCTCTTATTGAACTTTTCCATAAATTATTTTCTTTGAAATAAACTTTTATTTTTTTCTCATTAAAAACCCAATCTAATGGCGAAAAAATAAATATTTTTATTTCTAAACTCTCGCTTTCTGAAAACATATCATCAAAATAAAATCTTTGTTTTCCGAAAGGAAAATGATTTTTTTCTACTCTTGCAATTATTCCAAGTTCTTTCATATTATTTTTTCAAAAAAAAATTAAAATTCTATTTTTTTTTTATTTTTGAAAAATAAAATTTTTTATGGAAGAATTAAAATATTTAATCGGAATAAGTTTGATAGATGGAGTTGGTCATATTCGAGCAAAAAAATTAATTGCTTATCTTGGAAGTGCAGAAGCTGTTTTCAAAGAAAAAAAAGAGAATTTATTAAAAATTCCTAATATTGGAAAAAAAACAATTTCCAATATAAATACAAATGAAATTCTAAAAAAAGCTGAAGAAGAAATTAATTTTATAAATAAATATAATATTAAAGCGTTCTCTTATTTAAATGAAAATTATCCAAAACGTTTAAAAGAATGTGCTGATTCTCCAATAATTCTTTTTTCAAAAGGTAATGTAAATTTTAACGAAAAAAAAATAATTAGTATAGTTGGCACAAGAAAAATTACTTCTGAAGGGAAAAAAAATTGTGAGAGATTAATAAAAGAACTAAAGCTAAGAAATCACAATGTAATTATTGTTAGTGGTTTAGCTTATGGTGTAGATATTTGTGCACATAAAATGGCATTGCAAAATTCATTTTTAAATATTGCTGTTCTTGCACATGGTTTAGATCATATTTATCCACGAAAACATAGAGATATTGCAAAAGAAATTGCAAAAAATGGTGCTTTAGTTACAGAATTTTCAAGTAATGCTAAGATAATTGGTGCTTCATTTGTAAATAGAAACCGAATAATTGCTGGTTTGTCTGATGCCACCATAATAGTTGAATCCGCAGAAAAAGGAGGTTCTTTGTTTACAGCAGAATTTGCAAATAATTATAATAGAGAGGTTTTTGCTTTTCCCGGAAGAGTAAATGACAAATATTCTGTTGGATGCAATAGATTGATAAAAAGAACAAAATCTCATTTATTAGAAAGTGTAAAAGATATAGAATATATTTTGAGATGGGAAAAAGATAAAGATGTAAAAAAACAATTAAGTTTAAATTTTTATCTTGATTTAAAGAAAGAAGAAAAAATTATTGTTGAAATTTTGAAGGAAAAAAATAGTAGTTTAGAGGAAATTGCTTTTAAATCAAAAATTAAAGATAAAAAATTATATACTCTTCTATTAGAATTAGAATTTAAAGACATAATTAAAAATATACCCGGAAATATTTATCAACTTTTATTATAAAAAATTATATCATTACAAATGAAAAATTTTAAGTTTTTATTTTGAATTAAATTTTTTTTTCAAAAATCGTCCAAAATTTTAATATTTTTTAAAAAAATAGTAAAGCAAACATTGGAGGTTCAAAAAAAACCTCCAATGTTAAAAAAAATTTTTTTTCAAAAAATTGTCTAAAATTTTAATATTTTTTAATTTCAGAATTAAAAATTTTTTTCAAATTCGTCCAAAATTTCAATATTCTTTCAAAAATCGTAAAGCAAACATTGGAGGTTCAAAAAAAACCTCCAATGTTAAAAAAAGTTTTTTTCAAAAAATCGTCTAAAATTTCAATATTTTTATTTTGAAATTAAAGAACCTTTTTTAATATAAATTTTGTTCGTATAAAATATAAATTTTTTCAATTAAAATTTCATAAAAAATTTAATAAATTTAGGTAATTTATTTTTTCTTACATTAGTATAGTAACTTGGTTTAGAACCAAAACCTTTATAAAAATATGCTATTCCTTCTATATTAGACCCTTCAAAATCCAGAGTAAGATTTTTTCTTGAATTAGATCTAATAAAATTATCTATCAAAGCGAACATAGCACTTTTTTCTCTTCCTTCTTTTGAAGAAGCACTAAATAAATAAAATACACGATTTTTAATAGAAATAAAAAAACTTGCTCCACATAAATTATTCTCTTTCGTGTATGCAGAATAAAACATTCCTATCTTTTTTCGTCTTGCTATGGACATTAGTTTTCGTATATTATTATATTCTTTTTCTTTAAATTCTTTGAGGTTTACATTCTCTTTAAATAAATTAATTAAATCATTTGGCACAACAGAATTTCTAATTGTAATTCCATTTTTATTTGCTTTTTTTATATTTTTTTTTATATTTTTAGAATAATTTTTTTTTGTACATTCATAATCTTGAATTAAATCTAAGAGGTAAGTTTTTCTTATATTTTTTTCTACATTTTGAAAATTTATTTTATTAAAAGAATTAAAATTAATATCTATTAATATATATTTTCTCGGAATAGTTTTATAAAAAATTTCAACTATTTCTGCATTTAATTTTTCCAAAGAAAACACACCAAGCTGCTGAGTAAAAAATGGTTGTGCCAGATAAGAAATACCTTTTTTAGTTTTTTTAGTCAAAGGCATGACAATTTTATAATCGTCATAAACCAAAGCTTCCCATCCTTCTGATAAAATATCTAAGTACCAAGAATAAGCATAAAGTATTCCATTAAAAGAATTAGAAATGCAATTATCCCATGATTTTAAATTTATTTCTTTATTTTTTAAGTATCTTATTTTCATTTTTTATAAAATATATTTCATTTTTAAATTAAAATAATTTTTTTTATTCTTAAATTTAATAATTTATGAATTTTTTACAAAAATCTTCAACTTTTAAAAATTAAAAATTGCAAGATAATTATCAAATTTACATTCATTAATAAATTTAATCTAATTAATTGTGCTGTAGTTTTCAGAACTTGATGATTTATGGTCTTTGTAATCATTATTATACAAATTAAGAATTAGAATATTGTTTTTGTTCTTGAAAACTTCCAATTGAATTTGAAAATCCATAAAAAATTAAAAAAAACAATAAATTATTAAAAAAATTTTTTTCATAAGATGAATAATTTATTCAAAAATATATTTTTTTTATAAAAATATATTATATTTTTGAAAATGTTATAAAATAATAATTCCAAATTAAAAGAAAAATTATGCAAAAAATATATAATTTCTCATAAATAAATATTAAAATATTAAAAGAAATAAGTCATTTTGACCAGGTAAGAAAGCAAGATATTTTTGAAGAATAGTTTAATTTTAATTATAAAATTGATAAATTAGATGAAAAATTTCTTGTAGAATTAATAGAAGCGAATAGGTATAATATCGCTGATTATATTGAATATCAATTATTTGGACATTTTATTAGCCCTCTTTTACATAAAATATATTTTTATACAAAGAATTTTAGAGAATGGTATCAACAGAACTTTCTGGAATTGTAAATGGAAAAATATTAAAAGGAAGACCTGATTTTATGATTGCATCGGCAAAATAGAGCCAGAAAAACCTTTTTTCTTTTTGCAGGAGTTTAAAAAAACAAGCGACAAATTCTGACCCACTTAGACAATTAATTGCACAAATGGCTTAGCTATTAATTTAAATAATGAAAAAAAATGCGAGGTGCATACAATATTGGAAAATGGTGGAATTTTGTTATCCTAGAAAAAATCGCTTATGGAAAATATAGATACCACGAATCGGAAAGTTTTAATGCTTTGAAAATTGACAATTTAAAACAAATATATATAAATTTAAAAGCTGTAAAGCATAAATATTGTAATGACAACAATTTATAAATTCAAGATTCTAATAAAAAAAAATATTTTTAAATTCAATAATTTTTTTTAATTATATTTTGTGTAAATTTATAATTAAAAAAAATGATTTTTATCATAAAAAAATTTTTTTTAAAAAAAAATGTATTTTAGTCAAAATTTATTTTGTTTTTTTTAATAAAAATTTATAAAATGAAAACATTAAAAGAGAAGTTGTTTGAAAAGATAGAAGCTTGGAGACCACGAACAATAAAATTGTTGAAAGAATATGGAGATAAAAAAATTGATGATATTACTGTCGCTCAAATAATAGGCGGAATGCGAGGAGTGAAATGTCTAATTTCTGATATTTCGTCTTTGGACCCTAATGAAGGAATACGATTTAGAGGTTATACCATTTCAGAAATTTTAGAAAAATTACCACGTTCAGAAAATGCAGAAATTCCCAGTATAGAAGCACATTTTTATTTATTATTAACAGGTGAATTTCCGACATCTGATAATATCAAACAAGTAAGAGGAGAGTTGAAAAAACGTAGCAAATTACCAGCTTACGTTTATGATGTAATAAATGCAATGCCAAAAGAATCACATCCTATGACGATGTTTTCTTCTGCGATTTTATCTATGCAAAAAGAATCTGTTTTTGCTAAAAAATATTTAGAAGGTATAAAAAAGACAGATTATTGGCAATTTTATTACGAAGATACTTTGCAACTTCTGGCAAAAATTCCTGAAATTGCTGCTTATATTTACAGAAAAAGATATAAAAATGGTGTAATCATTGAAGGAGATTCAGATTTAGACATGGGAGCAAATTTTGCTAAAATGATGGGGATAGGAAAACCTTATGATGATGTTTCGCGTTTGTATTTTATCACCCACAGTGATCATGAAAGTGGTAATGTAAGTGCTCATACTGGACATTTAGTTTCAAGTGCCTTATCTGATATTTATTATTCTACTTCTGCGATGTTAAATGGACTTGCTGGTCCTTTGCACGGATTAGCAAATCAAGAAGCTTTACGTTGGTTGCAAGAGTTGATGAAAAAAATGGGTGATAAAACTCCAACAAAAGAAGAAATGCAAAAATTTGTTTGGGACACACTAAATTCTGGACAAGTTATTCCGGGATATGGACACGCGGTTCTGAGAAAAACTGACCCACGTTATCAATCACAAAGAGATTTTTGTTTAAAACATTTACCAAATGATCCAGTTTTTAAATATGTAAATCTTTTGTATGAAGTAGTACCAGACATTTTAAGAAAACACGGAAGAGCAAAAAATCCATGGCCTAATGTAGATGGACAATCTGGAGTTATTCAATGGTATTACGGTTTAAAAGAATATGATTTTTATACTGTTTTATTTGGTATCGCAAGAACAGTAGGAGTTAGTGCAAATTTAATTTGGGACAGAGCGTTGGCATATCCTATAGAAAGACCGAAATCTTTAACAACAGAAATTATAGAAAATTTAACAATGAAAAATTAAAAATTATTTATAATATAATGAGAAATAATTTTTATTATTTCTCATTATAATTTTTATTATGCAAAAAAATATAAAATAAAATAAAATGCTATATCCTTTAAAGTTCAAAAAAATTTTTAAAAATAAAATTTGGGGAGACGAAAGTTGGGAGATTTCTGGTTTAGAAGAAAATGTTTCTGTGGTAAAAAATGGTTTCTTAGAAGGAAATTCTATTAATGAGTTAATAGAAATTTATATGGACGAATTAGTAGGAGACTCTGTTTATAAAAAATTCGGTTTAGAATTTCCATTATTAATTAAATTTATAAATGCAGAAGAAAAATTGTCAATACAAGTTCACCCAAATGATGAAATGGCAAAAGAAAAACATCAAAGTTTTGGGAAAAATGAATTATGGTATGTAATGAGAGCAAAGAAAAATGCAAAATTAATATCTGGTTTTTCAAAAGAAATTGATAAAAAAATTTTTCTCGAAAATATTGAGAATAAAACCTTAGATAATATTTTAAATTATGAAGAAGTAAAAGAAGACGATGTTTTTTTTATTCCATCTGGAAGAGTTCATAATATTGGAGAAGGAATATTACTCGCAGAAATTCAGCAAGCTTCTGATATTACTTACAGAATTTACGATTTCGAAAGAAAAGATAGTAATGAAAAGCCAAGAGAATTACATACTGAATTAGCTAAAGATGCTATTGATTATAAAAAATATGAATGCTATAAAACTGATTATAAAATTATTAAAAATAAAAGTTCTAAAATTATAAATACAAATTATTTTACAACTAATATTTTGTATTTTGATAAAAAAATTGAAAAAAATTATGATTCTATAGATTCTTTTGTTATACTTATTTGTTTGAAAAACAATTTCAAAATTATTTATGATAATGATAAAAAAATTTTTTTAGAAGAAGGTGAAACAGTTTTAATTCCTGCAAGTTTAAAAAATATAGATTTAATTCCGTTAAAAAGAATGGAATGCAAAATTATAGAGGTTTTTAATTAAAAAAAAAACTCCAAAAAATACAAATATTTTATGATTTTTTAATTTTGAAATTATAAAAAAAAATTTTTTCAAAAATCGTCCAAAATTTTAATTTTTTATTTTGAAATTATAAAAAAAATTTTTTCAAAAATCGTCCAAAATTTTAACATTTTTTATTTTGAAATTATAAAAAAATTTTTTCAAAAAAACGTCCAAAATTTTAACATTTTTTATTTTGAAATTATAAAAAAAATTTTTTTCAAAAAACGTCCAAAATTTCAACATTTTTTTATTTTGAAAATTAAAAAAAATTTTTTTCCAAAAATGACCAAAATTTCAACATTTTTTTATTTGAAATTAAAAAAAATTTTTTTCAAAAAACGTCCAAAATTTCAACATTTTTTATTTTGAAATTATAAAAAAAATTTTTTCCAAAAATTGCCCAAAATTTCAACATTTTTTATTTTGAAAATTAAAAAAAATTTTTCCAAAATTGCCCAAAATTTCAACATTTTTTTATTTGAAATTATTAAAAAAATTTTTTCAAAAAATGTCAAATTTTTTTAATTTTGCAAAAAATAAAAAATATGTTAGTAATAACTGGAAGTTCTGGTTTTATTGGAAGTAATTTAATAGAGAAATTAAATGAAGAAAATTATAAAGATATAGTTCTTGTTGATGATTTTTCTAGGAAAGAAAAAGATAAAAACTGGTGTAATAAAATTTTTTCTGAAAAAGTAGATAGAAAAAATTTCTTTTTATGGTTAGAAAAAAATCATAAATTTGTGCAATTTGTTTTTCACATAGGAGCAAGAACAGATACCACAGAATTTAATAAAAAAATTTTTGATGAATTAAATTTGAATTATTCTAAAAAAGTTTGGAATTTATGCGTAAAATATGGTTTACCATTAATTTATGCTTCCTCAGCAGCAACTTATGGAATGGGAGAATTTGGTTATAATGATAATCATCAAATTTGTGAAAATTTAAAACCATTAAATCCTTATGGAGAATCAAAAAATGATTTTGATAAATGGGCTTTGGCACAAAATAAAAAACCTTATTTCTGGGTTGGACTGAAATTTTTTAATGTTTACGGACCAAATGAATATCACAAAGGACGTATGGCTTCTGTTATTTTGCATTCCTATAAAAGCATAAAAAAAAATGGATTTGTCAATTTGTTTCGTTCTCACAATAAAAATTACAAAGACGGTGAGCAATTAAGAGATTTTATTTATGTGAAAGACATAGTGAAAGTTATTTATTTTTTTATGCAAAATCGCAAAAATTCTGGAATTTATAATCTTGGAACAGGAAAAGCTAGAACATTTTATGAACTTGTAAAATCTGTTTTTTATGCTTTAAATAAAAAAGAAAATATAAAATTTATTGATACGCCTTTGGACATCAGAGACAAATATCAATATTTTACAGAAGCAAAAATGGATAAATTAATTTCTATAAATTACAAAGAAAAATTTACATCTTTGGAAGATGGAATTAATGATTACGTGAAAAATTATTTGGATTTAGAAATATAAATTAAAAAAATGATTTTAGAAGATGAAACTATTCGGCTAAGGGCCTTAGAACCAAAAGATATTGAAAAACTTTTTATATGGGAAAATAATACTGAAAACTGGAAAATTACAAATACTTTAAAACCTTTTTCAAAATATATTCTAAAAAAATATATAGAAAGTTCGCATATGGATTTATATACAACTAAACAATTACGTTTAATTATTGAATTAAAAGAAGAAAAAATTTCCATAGGAACAATAGATTTATTTGATTTTGATTTTTTCCATCAAAGAGCCGGAGTTGGAATTTTGATAGCAGAAAAAAATGAACGAGGAAAAAATTATTCTTATTTAGCATTAGAAATTTTAAAAAATTATTGTTTTAATTTTTTGAAAATTCATCAATTGTACTGTAATATTTCTGAAAGAAATAAAATAAGTTTAAATTTATTTAAAAAATCTAATTTTAAAATTACTGCTAGAAAAAAAGATTGGATAAAAAGTTCAGGCAATACTTGGGAAGACGAATTTATTTTACAAAAAATTTTTTTTCAAATTCAAAATCATAAAAAAATATGAAAAAATAAAATTAAAAATTTTATTGCCAGTAACAATTACTTTATTAGTTGTAATGTCTTTTTTTATCATAGAAATTTTGAATTTTCAAGAGGAAAATTTCACTCATGAAAATCAAGAAAAATAAATTCTGTAAAAAAAATATTTGAACATATTATTTCTAATGAAGCGAATTTTTTAAAATCTAATATTTTATCCATTGCAAAAAATAAAAAATTACAAAATTTATTTTTGAAAAAAGATAAAGAAAATTTAATAAAATATGGAAATTCAATTTATAAACAATTGAATGCTGAATTTAAAATAACAAATTTTTATTTTAATGATAGATAAAATTTTTCTTAAAAAAAAAATGGGAAAATGTCTCATAATATTAAATAATGAAAATAATTATAAATGGAATGATTTTAAAAATTTTGTTGTTCAGAGAAAATTTTAAAGATTTCCTATTGAAAAATTGCGAAAAATATCTATCAGAACAAAAAGAAATAATCAAAAATACTTTTTATGAATGGAAAAAAGATAATAAACAAGTTGATGATGTTTCAGTTATGGGTTTTAAAATTTTTGAAAGTTATGGAGATGTAGAATTTTTTTAAATTAAAAAAAATTAATTATTTTTAATTTTTCCATCTTCCATTTTAATTTGTTTGTCAGAAAGTTTAGATAAAGAAATATCGTGAGTAACTATAACAAAAGTTTGTTTAAATTTATCTCTTAATTCGAAGAATAAATTATGTAATTCTTCTTTATTTTGTGTGTCTAAATTTCCTGATGGTTCGTCTGCGAATATTATACTTGGTTGATTAATTAATGCACGTGCAACAGCAACTCTTTGCTGTTCTCCGCCAGAAAGCTCATTTGGTTTATGGTTAAAACGGTCAGATATTTTCAAAAAATTTAAAAGTTCTTTTGCTTTTTCTTCAGTTTCTTTTTTAGGTTTATTAGCAATAAAAGCAGGAATACAAACATTTTCAATTGCAGTAAATTCTTTTAACAAATGATGAAATTGAAATACAAAAGCAATATTTTTATTTCTAAATTTAGAAAGTTCTTTGGTATTAAGTTTATTAATATTTTTATTATTTATTTTTATAATTCCGCTGTCCGCTTTTAGAAGCGTTCCCATAATTTGTAAAAGTGTAGTTTTTCCTGCTCCGCTTTTACCTACAATAGTTGCTATTTCACCTTTCTTAATAAAAAGATCTACTCCTTTTAATACTTCTAAATAACCAAAAGATTTTTTTATATTTTTTACTTCTATCATTTTTTTGAAAAAATTTTTTTTGAAAAAATGCCATTTTTTTTTAATAATTCTTTTATGTGAACTACCAACACACAGCAGAGCCGATGTGATGGGCTTCGAGTTTCACAGGATTTGCTTTGTTGCCAAAGTCTGATTTATCCTATATCTTTGTAATTGACAATTCCTGCCGATATATCTTTAATCCTTCTTTTAGAATGTTGATATTTGCATTTTCGTATCTGCCTAATTCGGTGAAACATTTAGGACATTCCAAATTTCTAATTGAAATGTTTAAGTCTTGTTTATATGTCCTATGTATTAACTTCATCTATTATTAAATAGTTTAATATTTTGCAATATTACAATTATTTATATGAAATGTAAAGTATTTTGTATTAAATTTTATTTAATACCGTATTTAGTTTAAATTATTCCGTCTTTGCTTGTAAATAATTTTCTGTGCAATGCTATGTTTTTACAGCACCTACTATATTTATAAAGGGCAATGAAAACACAGCCCAAATGCAAATTTTTTTAATGATTTTAAATCATTAAAATATTTGCGTTTTTTGAAAAAAATTTTTTTTAATAATTTAAAAT
>JAOZVH010000096.1 GCA_029938235.1 Bacteroidales bacterium | reverse complement strand
TTTTTTTGAAAAAATTTTTTTTAATTTAAAAATCATAAAAAATTGACGTTTTTTTCAAAAAATTTTTTTTAATTATAAAAATCATAAAAAATTGACGTTTTTTTGAAAAAGATTTTTTTTTTAATTATAAAATTCATTAAAAAATTGACGTTTTTTTGAAAAAATTTTTTTAATTAAAAAATTCATTAAAAAAATTGACATTTTTCAAAAGATTTTTTTTAAAATTTAAAAATCATAAAAAATTGACGTTTTTTTGAAAAAATTTTTTTTTAATTTAAAAATCATAAAAAATTGACATTTTTCAAAAGATTTTTTTTAAAATTTAAAAATTCGTAAAATTTCGTTTTTTTTAAAAAAAAATTTTTTTTTAATTTTGAAATAAAAAAAATGATAATAGATAATTTTAATAGAGTTCATAATTACTTAAGAATTTCCCTTACAAATAATTGTAATTTTCAATGTTTATATTGTAATCCAGAAGAAAAAATTTCAGAAATTTCAAATAAAAAAATTATGACAAAAAAAGAAATTTTTGAAATTTCTTCTTTTTTTGTTAAAATGGGAGTTAAAAAAATTCGTTTAACAGGTGGAGAACCATTTTTAAGAAAAGATTTTAAAGAAATTATTAGTTCTTTGAAGAAATTAAATGTAGAAATAGGTATCACAACTAACGGTTTTTTTATAGATAAATATGTTGATTTTCTCATTGAAAATAATATAAAAATTATCAATTTAAGTCTTGACACCTTAGATGAAAAAAAATTTTTTTCCATTACAAAGCGAAATTTTTTAAAAAAAATATTGAAAAATATTCGTATTTTGGCAAAAAAAAATTTTTATTTCAAAGTTAATGTTGTAGTAATGAAAGGGATTAATGAAAATGAAATTTTTGATTTCATAAAATGGGCAGAAAATCTTCCGATAAAATTACGATTTATTGAATATATGCCTTTCAAAGGAAATAAATGGACTTGGAATGATGTTTTTTCTTACAAAGATATTTTGAATAAAATTTCCGAAAAATATGATTTTGAAAAAATAGAAGACGAAAAAAATGATACTTCAAAAAATTTTTTTATTTCAAAAAACAAAGTAAAGTTTGCTGTGATAAGCTCCATAAGTAATTCTTTTTGCGAAACTTGTAACAGAATAAGAATTTCATCTGATGGTCAATTACAAAATTGTTTATTTTCTCGTCAAACTTTCGATTTATTAGGAAGTTATAGAAGTAAAAAAAATATTATTCCTATAATTTTAAAAGCATTTAATGAAAAACATAAAGAAAGAGGTGGACTGACAGAATTTATAAATTTTGAAAAAAAATTGCAAACAGAAACAGGTAGAAAAATGACAAACATAGGAGGATAAATTCTATTTATCTCTAACGTTTTTGCGTTCTTTTTCAAAAATTTTATAATGATCTAAAATCATTATAAAGTTTTTACCGACTTTTTTCATAGCTTTTATAAAAGTATTATCATAATTAGAAGATGAATATGGAACATTTTCCATTTCATTTTCTTTAATCTTCAAAACATTTTTAACAGAGTCAACTATTGCTCCAATTCTAATGGTCTTTTTTATTATTATTAATTCTATAATTATTATAATTTTTTCCTTTTTTTTTACTCCTTCTGGAAAATTAAACTTCATTCTCATATCTATAACCGGAATAACATCACCACGTAAATTAATTAAACCTTTAAGATATTTTGGTGTTAAAGGAACTTTTACTATTTTTTTTATTTTCAGAACTTCAAGAACAAGAGAGACATTTATTGCAAAATTTTCTCCATTTAAAACGAAAGATAAGTAATAATCATTATTATTTTTATATAATTCTTTCATAACATTTTTTATGTAAAATTAAAAAAAAATAATTTTATATTCCACCATCTTAAATGGTGGAATATTAAGAACTATTTTTTAATAAACTTTTTTATTTTCAAAATTTCTTTTTGATTTTTCAACCTAATAAAATAAATGCCATTTTTAAAATTAGAAATATTGATATTTTCTAATTCTTTTGATTCAAAAACCACTTGACCATAAATATTTAATATTTCAACACTTAAATTTTTATGGTTTTTATTTGAATTTACAGAAATAAAATCCACACTTGGATTAGGAAAAATATAAAAATTTTCGTATTCTGTAATTTGTTCAGAACTAATATTATTATGTTCTAAATATTCATCTTTATAGTTATTAACTAATACGCCATTTGTTTGCCAAGACAATACTTGTTCTATATCTTCTATAATTTTATTATTTTCGTCATAAGTCAATAGGTGTTTTTTTTGTTCAGAAATTCCTAAAAGTTCTCCTTCATCATAACTTTCATCTATCATTTCTACTAAATCACCATGCTCATTATAATTTACAGTAACTTTTTCATCAAGACTTCCCTCTTGATAAATAGAAATTACAAAACTTTCATTGTCGCCATAAACAGTAATTATTTCTCCAATAAAAATAAAATCATATCCATTATTTCCGTAAAATTTACAATTTTCGAGATGATCCATTATACCTAATAAAATAGGATTAAATTGAAAAAATGAAATGTCTGACATTTTCCCCATCAACATTTCTTCTTTTTCAAATTCTTCCTCTTGAACATAAACAAAAATTTCGTCTATTTCATTAGTTTCATCATAATTAAATACAAATTTTTGATTTTCTATCCAGTTATCTCCATCATAATTATAATCCATAAGGATTTTCTCTATATTATTTTCATCATAAGTAACTTCTTTCTTAGTTTCGTTAAACCATATTTCAGCTTCAGATAAATATATTTGAGAAATACATTCTTTTGTGCTGTCAGAAGTTTCTGTGATGATATGTCTTTCACCACTTTCTATACTCCAAACTTCATCATTATAAATTTCTTTAATTTCAGAAGTCAAATGTGCAGGATTTTCATCAAGATAAGTATAAGAAATTTTTGAAATAGTATCTCCATTTTCTATATTTATGTCAACAATTTTACTCAAATTATTATTTTCATTGTAATGAAAATATCTGAAATAAGGACTATCCCAATCATCATTATTCCAATCAAAATGTTTAACTTTATCATAAGAGTTATTAACATTTTGCAAATTTTTAACATTTTTCAAAAATTTTTTATTTGAAAAATAATCTTGCATCTTCTGAGAAAAAAGATTATTTATTCCGATAAAAAATAAAATTGAAATTAAAATAAAATACCTCATAATTTTTTATTTATAAATTTTACGTATAACAGAAAATTATAAAAAAAATTGTATAATTTTGTAAAAAATTTTTTTATGAAAAATCAAGAAAATAAAAAAAAAAATAGAATAATTATTATATTAATTTCTTTATTATTGATTATTATTATAAGTTTTGCATTTTTATTTTATAAGGAAAATCAAGAAAAAGAAAAATTCATTACAGAATTTAAACAGGCTTCCAAAGAAAAAGAAGAAGTAAAAGATGAATTAAATTCTTTATTCGATGAATATGAAACTTTAAAAAGTGAAAATTCATCTATGAGCGACGAATTAACAAAAGAACAAAAAAGAATAGAAACGCTTTTAGAAGAGATAAAGAAAGTTAAATTGGAAAATAATTCGCAAATTTCAAAATATAAAAAAGAAATAAAAATTCTGCGAAATATTATGAAAGGCTATATAGTAAAAATGGATTCTTTGAATAGAGTAAATATTGAATTGGCAGAAGAAAACTCCGAACTAAAAAATGTTTATCTGGAAGTTCAGGACGAAAACAAAGAATTAGATAAAAAAAATAAGGAAAAAACAAAAATTATAAATAAAGTAAAAAAGATAAAAGCAGAAAACATAAAAATTTCCGCTTTGCGAAAAAGAGATAAAAAAACGAAAAGAGCATCTAAAACAAAAAAAATAAAAATTTGTTTTACTTTGCAAGAAAATGAATTTTCTTCTTCTGGTTTAAAAGAAGTTTATATTAGAATTGCCGAACCAAATGGAAAAATACTTATTAAAAACAAGAAAAATTTATTTTCTTTTAATGGAAAGAAAATTGCTTATTCTTTAAAAAGGTCTTTAAATTATCAAAATGAAAAAATGAAAAAATGTTTTCATTATAAAACAGATAAAAAATTAGAATACGGAGATTATTATGTAAATATTTATTTCGAAGGCAGAGAAATCGGTGAAGCAATTTTAAATTTAAAGTAAATAATTTTTTAATGAGAAATGAAGAATTCTTCATTTCTCATTAAAAAATTTTTATCCGAGAAAAGTTTTTAATAATTTACTTCTTGAAGTATGACGTAATCTTCTGATTGCTTTTTCCTTAATTTGTCTAACTCTTTCTCTTGTTAGACCGAATTTATCTCCAATTTCTTCTAATGTCATTTCTTCGTCAGAAATTCCAAAAAATAATTTTACTATATCTCTTTCTCTTTCCGTTAAAGTAGATAATGCTCTTTCAATTTCTTTACTTAGCGATTCTTTTAACAAAGTTCTGTCAGCAATTGGAGAGTCATTATTTATAAGTACATCTAATAAATTATTTTCTTCGCCTGCAACAAAAGGAGCATCTACAGAAACATGGCGACCAGCAATTCTTAGCGTATCATTTATTTTTTCTTTACTTAATTCTAAGCTTTTAGAAAGTTCCTCTGCTGATGGTTTACGTTCGAATTTTTGTTCAAATTTTGAAAATTCTTTTTTTATTCTATTTAAAGAACCCACTTGGTTTAATGGTAAACGAACAATTCTCGATTGCTCGGCAAGTGCTTGTAAAATAGACTGACGTATCCACCAAACAGCATAAGAAATAAATTTAAAACCTCTTGTCTCGTCGAATTTTTCAGCTGCTTTTATTAAACCAAAATTTCCTTCATTTATCAAATCTGGTAAACTTAAACCCTGATTTTGATATTGTTTTGCTACAGAAACAACAAAACGTAAATTTGCTTTTGTTAATTTTTCAAGAGCAACTTGATCACCTTTTCTTATTCTCTGGGCTAAATCAACTTCTTCTTCTACCGTTATTAAGTCTTCTTTACCAATTTCTTGTAAATATTTATCTAATGAAGCACTTTCTCTATTTGTTATTGATTTTGTTATTTTTAACTGTCTCATTTATTTTTTATTTTTTATATAAAATTTGAATTTGAAAATTTTTTCAAAAAACCAAAATTAAATTTTTTTTATCTTTTTAATAAAAAAATTTTTTTTTTTTAGAAAAAATCATCTTCATCTTCATCGTCCATTTCTACAGATTCAAATTCAAAAGGTAGTTCTACTAATTCAGCAAAATCTTCTCCTAGTTCTAACATATCTTCATCCATTTCGTCGTATATCCATTTAACAGAAATTTGTTTTCCTCTTAAATACCAAATTTCTAATTCGTTAAAAATATCATACAACATTTTATTAGACGCACTATTAAGATAAATTAAATAAAATTCGCAAACCAATTCATTTGTTAATGAAGCACCAATTTCATTTATCCATGAAATAATTTTACCATAAAATTCAACAGCATTTTCAGGAAAAGATGAACCTCTAATACTAAAAAGAGAATTTCTTTTATCTAAAGATACAGCAGGCGTGTCTTCTGTTCCATCTATTTGTAATAATTCTGTCATACAATTTTTTTTAATTAAGAAATCTTTTTTTAAAATTCAAATTAAAATAAAATTTTCAAAAATGATTTTTTTTTTTACAAAAAAAAAATTACCAAAAAAGAATATAGCCTAATATAAATAATATTATCAAAACTATAGAATATAAAATTACAAAATCTATTAATTTAAATTTATTTATTATATTTTTCATATGAAATATTTTAAAATTAAAATAATTTTTTTTGTCTTTTTATTTATTTTTTTTTGTAAACAATAATAATTTTTTTGTAAACAACAATAAATTTTTTATAAAAAAATTCAATTTAAAAAAATTTTCCTTGCCAAGTATTTTTTTCCTTTAATTTTTTTTCAATTTTATCAATTATCTCAAAATTTTTTAATCCCCATAGTGGAGAAATTAATAAATTTCTTGGTGATTGACTAACAAAACGTTCAATTATTATATTAGGATTTAAAATTTCTAAAAATTTTATAACAAAATTTATATAAGATTCTAAAGAAAATTTTATGAAAATTTCTGGATTATTCATAAATTGATTTTCAATTTTTGTTCCTTTTATAATTTGCAATTGATGTAATTTTAAAAAATTAATTGGCAATTTTGAAATTTCTTTTGCATGATTTAAAATGTCAATTTCATTCTCATTCGGTAAACCAAGAATCAAATGAGCACCAATATAAATATTTTTTTTTTCGTAAGTTCTCATAATTGTCTCCTTTGATTCTTCAAAGGTATGACAGCGATTAATGAATTTTAAAGTTTCATTTTTTGTACTTTCTACTCCATATTCAATGGAAATAAATTTTTTTTTTGCCAAATCACTTAAATAATTTAAAATTTCATCTTCAACACAATCAGGACGAGTGCCAATTACTAAACCAATTATAGATTTATGAGAAATTGCTTCTTCATATTTTTCTTTTAAAATATTTATATCTGCATAAGTATTAGTAAAAGATTGAAAATATGCAAGATATTTTTTACTTGGATATTTTTTAGAAAAAAATTTAATTCCTTCATTAATTTGTTCTGTAATTGTTTTTTTCGGTTCGCAATAAAACGGTCTAAAACTTAAATTATTACAATAACTGCAAGCATTTAAAGATTTTGTACCATCACGATTAGGACAAGTAAAACCAGAATTTATAGATAATTTTTGAACTCTTTGAGAAAACAACTTTTTAAAAAATGATGGAAAATCATTATAAAGCTTTTTATTTTCATTATTAAAAATTTTTGTTCTATTCATAATTTAAAAAATATTTTTCAAAAAAAGCAAAAATTTTATGAAAAAAAATATAATTTTTATTTTTAATAAATTAAAATCATAAAATTTTTGATTTTTTTCAAAAAAAAAATTTTTTTTAATAAATTAAAATCATAAAATTTTGATTTTTTCAAAAAAAAAATTTTTTTTAATAAATTAAAATCATAAAATTTTGATTTTTTTCAAAAAAAAATTTTTTTATTAAATTAAAATCATAAAATTTTGCCGTTTTTTTTTTTTAATTATTTTTCATTAAAATAAAATCATAAAATTTTGATTTTTTTTCAAAAAAAATTTTTATTTTTAATAAATTAAAATCATAAAATTTTGATTTTTTTCAAAAAAATTTTATTTTATTAAAATAAAATCATAAAATTTTGCTTTTTTTCAAAAAAAATTTCAACCTGTACAAACCCAAAAAATTATCTGTTTTTTGAAAAAATTTTTTATAAATTATAAAATTCGTAAAAAAATTGACGTTTTTTGGAAAAATTTTTTTATAAATTCGTAAAATTTCGGCGTTTTTTGGGAAAAATTTATTTTCAATAAATTTTTTTAATATACAAGTCCAAAAAATTGGCATTTTTTTCAAAAAAATTTAGGTTTGTACAGGTTGAAAAATTTTTTCAAAAAATGGAAAATTAAAGAATTAGTAATTTTTTTTACGAAAAAAATTATAAGAATATTTTTTTTTTTAATTTTGTTAAAATTTAATTTTTTAATATTTCATATTATGAAAAAAAATATATTTATTTTTTTAATTTTTTTTGGATTTTCATATTCTTTATCTTCACAAGAAAACGAAAAATGTTATGAAGTTTTTAGGGAATATGGTCTGAGTAGATTTAAAAGTTCAGCATACAAAAAAGCAATTTATAATTTTGAAGCTGCAAAAGAATGTCCAGATAGACCTGCAGATGCAGGAGTTATTTCTTTCATTTTAAGAGCAAAAAAATGCTTAGAAGCACAAGGACAAGCAAATCTTTTATATAGAAAAGGAAATTACAAAGAGGCAAAAATTTATTTTGAAAAAATTGTTTCTATTAATCCAGACGATGCAATTGCTAAACATAAATTGGATAAATGTAAAACAATATTAAATGAATTACCATCTGTATCTTCCAAACCAATTTCTAAAAGTAGACCAGTTGAAACAAAAAAGACAATTAAAAAAGCACATGCAATTCCTACTTCTCTTGGTTTAACACTTGTTCAAGTTCAAGGTGGAGCTTTTACTATGGGAAGCGACGAATATAGTGATGAAAGTCCAGCAGGAAAAGTTGAATTAGATGATTTTTTTATTAGTAAACATGAAATTACAAATCAACAATATGCTAATTTTTTAAATTCTTATGGTTCTACCCGAGCAAAAAAAGGAAAATATACTGGTATGGCTTTAATACATTTAAAAGGTGCTTATGAAAATTTGAAATGTAGAATATTTTACAATAAAAAAGAAAATATTTTTTCTGTAGAAAAAGGTTTTGAAGATCATCCTGTAACTTATGTTTCTTGGTATGGAGCATATTACTATGCTACTTTTTACAATTACCGTTTACCGACAGAAGCAGAATGGGAATTTGCTGCAAGAGGGGGTTTACAAACTAAAAATTATAAATTTAGTGGAAGTAATGATGCAGACGATATTGCTTGGTACAAAAGCAATAATAGAAGTAGTAACCCAAAAACTTATAAAGTTGGAACTAAAGAGCCAAATGAATTGGGAGTTTTTGATATGAGTGGAAATGTTTGGGAATGGTGTTCAGATTGGTATGATTTTGATTATTCAAAACGAAAGGCAAAAAATCCAGATGGAGCAGAAGTAGGAACTCATAGAGTTTTACGTGGAGGTTCTTGGGGATTTAATAGTAATTATTTACGCACAACAAACAGATTGAAAAATATCCCAGAAACAGAAAGTGCAATTATTGGATTTAGAATAGTTGCAGAAGTAAAAAATAAATAAGAAAATCAATTTTTTTAAAAACTTTTTTTTAATGCAAACTTTCAAAAATTTGCATTAAAAAAAAATTTAATTACCAATTAAAAAAAAATTTTTTTCAAAAAATACCCAAAATTTTTAATGAAAAAATATTTTTTTAATTTTCATTAAAAAAATCGTAGTCTTCTTTTAAATTTAAAAACGGATATTTATTTTTTAATAATTTTATTTTTTTTAGAAATGAATTTTTAAAATTTTTATGCTCTTCAGAGTATGGGAAAAACGGTTTATGTCTTTTAGCATTATTAATTTTTTTTATCTCCAAAGTAATATTTTCTACTTTATCATCTATAAAACTTTTATGAAATTTCTTGAAAATATAATCTATTGCTGTGGAATTTGGGTGTATCATATCGCTTTCATAAAACCTATAATCTCTTAGATCGTCCAAAACAATTTCGTAAGATGGAAAATAATCTACAATTTTAAAATGTTTTTTTAGTTCGAAGATAACAATTTGCAAAATAGATTTACTAATTTGATTTGCATTTGCTCCATCTTTCCAGTGTCTTATTGGACTAACCGTAAAAATTATTTTTTCTAAATTTGGGTTAAATTTTAAAATATTTTCTATTAAAGAAATATAGTTTTTAATAATTTCATCAGGATTCAACAAATAATTTTTAAATTCTTTTTTAGGAATTTTATGACAATTAGAAACTATTTTTTTTGTATTTTTATTTTCATAAACAAAAGAAGTTCCAAAAGTTATAAATAAAAAAGATGTTTCTTCTAAGAAATTACTTGCTGTTTCTATATTTTTATTTATTTTTTCTAGGCATTTTTTTTTATTTTCATTAGAAAAATTTCCGTGATGATAAAAACTTATATATTTTTTATTGAAAAAAAATAGATCTTTTTCTAAAAAAAATTTTTTTTTAATTAAAATTTCTATACAATTTTTCACAGAAATAGGATTATATAAAATTCCAAAAGGATTAATTAAAACAGGAAATTTTAATTCTTTCATTTTTTTTCCTATATTTTCTATAAAACAAGAACCTATAAAAAATTGTTTTTTTTGATAATCAATTTTGTAATTTCTTATTTTTGTATTTACTTCTGTTCTAAATATTTCCATTTTAAATTTTATTTTTTCAAAAAAACGAAAAAATTTCAAATAATTTCATTAAAAAATGAAAAGGTTCAAATAAAATTTAAATATTTATTTTTCACCATTTAAATGCTATTTTTGACATTTTATTTATTTGCTTAAAATAAACATTTTATAAGAAATATAATTTATATTTTTACGAAAAATGATAATCAAAAAATATCCAAAGAAATTTTTTTTGAATAAATTTATAAAAAAATTATAAAATATTATTTTTTTTATAAATTTGCCATTTAAATTTTTATTGAAAATGAAAAAAATTGGAATAACTGGTGGAATAGGCAGTGGAAAATCTGTAGTTTGTAAAATTTTTAATAATTTGAAAGTTCCTGTTTACAATTCAGATGAAATTGCAAAAAAAATTTTAAATTCTGATGAAAAAATAATTTCAACATTAAAAAATAATTTTGGAGATAATATTTATTTGGATTCTAATGTTTTAGATAAAAAAAAATTAAGTGAAATTATTTTTAATGATAAATTATCTTTAAAAAAAGTAAACGAAATAGTACATCCAGTTATTAAAAAACATTTTCAAAATTGGTTAAAAAAAAGAAAAAAAGAAAATCATAAATATATCATCAAAGAAGCAGCCATTTTATTTGAAAGTGGAACGTTTCGAGAATTAGACAAAATTATCACAGTTTTTTCTCCGGAAAATATCAGAATAAAAAGATTAGAAATTAGAGATAAAGTGGACGTAAATACAATTAGAAAGAAAATTTCCAATCAAATTTCTGAGGAAGAAAAAATTAAAATGTCAGATTTTGTAATTTATAATGATGATAAAAATTTATTAGTACCACAAGTGTTAAAAATACATAAACTTTTGAAAAGAAAAATATGAAATTAGAAGGAATTTTATCCATTTCTGGATATGGCGGATTGTTCAAAGTTCTTACGAAAAAGAAAAATGGTCTTATCGTAGAAGAATTGGAAACAAAAAAAAGAATGCAAGTTAATCATAATAATTTTAAAGTTAATATTTTAGAAAGCATAGAAATTTTCACTTATGATGGCGACATACCATTAATGGATGTTTTTAAAAATATTTATAAAAAGGAAAATGGTGGAAAAGCAATAGACAAAAAGTCTTCCAGCGATGACTTGAAAAAATATTTTTATGAAGTATTAGAAAATTATGACAAAGAAAGAGTCTATGTTTCCAACATAAAAAAAATTATTAGCTGGTATAATATTCTTCATAAAAAAGGAATTATGAAATTTGAAGAGGAAGAAAAAGAAGTAAAAGAAAATACAGAAGAAAACTCATAAATTTTTTTTAATAAAATATTGAAATTTTTGCGGTTTTTGGAAAAAAAATTTTTTTAATAAAATGTTAGAATTTTGGACGATTTTTTGAAAAAATTTTAATTGAAATTTAAAAAATGTTGAAATTTTGGACGATTTTTTGAAAAATTTTTTTTAATTGAAATTTAAA
>JAOZVH010000007.1 GCA_029938235.1 Bacteroidales bacterium | reverse complement strand
TTTTTTTAATTTTTATTTCAAAAAAAAATTTTTCTCCAAAAACGGCAATTTTTTTAATTTTTATTTCAAATAATAAATTTTTCTCCAAAAACGGCAATTTTTTTAATTTTTATTTCAAAAAAAATTTTTCTCCAAAAACGGCAATTTTTTTAATTTTTATTTCAAAAAAAAAATTTTTCTCAAAAAATGGCATTTTTTTTCAAATTTATTTCAAAAAAATTTCTCCCAAAATGACATTTTTTTTTAATTTTCAATTAAAGTTTAAATTTCTATGGTAAATTCTACACCATTTTTTACATTATTTGCATATAAATTTCCTTTCATATTTTTATCAATTATAGTTTTTGACATATAAAGTCCTATCCCTGTACCAACGCTTTCGTGTTTAGTTGTAAAATATGGGTCAAATATTTTATCAAGAATATTTTTTCTGATTGGTCTTCCAGTATTAAAAATTTTTAATATTGATTTTCCTGTTTTATCTTTTTGTAATTTAATTTTTACATATTTATTTTTGTTTTTATCTGGTGCGATTGCATCTTTTGCATTACTTAAAATATTCAATAAAACTTGTGAATATTCATTTGGAAAACCTTTTATAATTACATCTTTTTTTATATCCAATATTATTTCTATTTGTAAACTTTCAAAACTACTTTCAAGAAGATGCACAGTATTTTTTATAATTTTTTCCAGAGAAAATTCTTTTTCTTCTTTGTCTGTTTTAAAAAAATTCCTAAAATCATCTATTGTTTGAGACATATATTCTATAAGTTCCATAGTTTTTTTCACTTGTTTCTCGAGATATTTTTCATCTAATTCTTCAAATTCATAAGCGTCTTCTATATTTTGAATAATAATTCCTATTGCATTTAAAGGTTGTCGCCATTGGTGAGCAATATTTCCTATCATTTCGCCCATAGCCGCTTGTTTTGACTGTTTAATCAACATGTGGTCCTTTTCTCTAATTTCTTTTATTGCTTTTTTAATTTCATTTTCCAAATTATTATGAAGTTTTCTTAAATCTCTCTGAGTTTTAAAAAAACTCTCAACCATAATTTTGAAATTCTTATATAAAATTCCAATTTCATCATTTCTTATTTTTTTGGTTTTTTTGTAGGGAAAAATTTTTATTTTACCCAGAGAAATATTTTGCGAAATTTTTGACATTTCTATAATAGGATTTGCAATATCACTTCCAAGATAATAACCTACAAATATTAATGCTCCGAGTAAAAAAATAAAAACAGGAATTAAATATAAAATTTGTTTTAAATTATAAATATAACGCTTATAAAAATTTTCACCGAAAACTAATTTCCCAATTAATTTATCATCTTTATCTTTTATAAAAATTGAATTTATATAAAAATGATCTATCGCTTGTAAATTTTCTGTAAAATTGATTGTATTCTTTTTTTCTTTAATAAAATTTTCCAAATCGCTTGCTTTTTGGGAAACAGACTGAATTTTATTTTTTGATAAAAGTACAGAATTTACAAAAAAATCTGTTATGTCTAATTCCTTAGTAATAATTGCGTGAGAAAGATATTTATTATTTTTATCTTCTATTCGTACAATACTTACGATAACGATTTTACCATTAAGTTTTTGTAAATAAGTATATTCATCTTTATTTTTTAAAATTTTAATATATTCTAATTTGTAATTTTGAGTTGTGTCATTATCAGCAGAAATAAAAAAACTATCCTTATCATTTTTATAAATAATGAAATCTTTTAAATTATTTTTCTTTTTATCTTCTTTTAAAACTTCTATCAGTGGATATTTCATAAAAAATTTTAACAGATAAAATAATTTTGCATCTCTGACATAAGCAATGGATTTTTCCTGAAATCTCTTTTTATATAAAAAAATAGAATTCCTTGAATAAATTTCTTTTCCTTCCATAGAATATTTTGCTTCTTTTTCCAATTGTTGTGAAGCTATCCAAAAAGTATTCGCAATATAAAGAAAAAATACCATTATTGGAATAATTAAAAAATATGCTATCATTTTAAATTTCAAAGATTTTAACAGAAGGGAAATTTTCATTTTGTTTTTTTATTTTTTAAAAATTAAAAAATTTTTTTTCAAAAAACGTCATTTTTTTGAAAAAAATTTTTTTGAAAAATTATCGTTTTTTTTTGAAAAAAATTTTTTATGTTTGTAAATAAAAATTTAATATGAAATTAAAAATATTTATTTTATTCTTATTATTTCCTAATGTAATTCTTTCGCAAGAACATATTATCATTAAAAAAAAATTTTTCAAAAAAGAAATTAAGGATAAGTCAGATAAAAAAGCTTTTAAAAAAGCATGGCAAGATATAGAAGATGGAGAATATTATTTTTCTTTGGGAAATAAAGCGGCTTATGTTTTAGCTTTGAAACATTATTTGAAAGCAAATAATTATAATTCTCATACTGCAGAATTATCTTATAAAATAGGTGCTTGTTATTTGCAATCTAATGAAAAAATAAAAAGTATAAAATTTTTGGAAAAGTCTTATGAAAAAAATACAGAAGTTGCTGAGGATATTTTATTTTTGATGGCTCAGGCGTATCATTTTAATTATGAGTTTGATAGAGCAATAGAAAAATACAAATCTTATAAAAATTCTCTAAGTGAAAAAAATTTGAAAAAAAATGTGGAAATTTTAGAAAAAAAAATTTTTGAATGTTCTAATGGTAAAAAATTTTTAAAAAATCCAGTTCGTGTTTTTATTGACAATATTGGTGAAAATGTAAATTCTAAGTTTGATGATTATTGTCCATTTATTTCTGCTGATGAAAGTATTTTATTTTTCACTTCCAGACGAGCGGACACTAAGGGTGGTCAAATTGCTTCTGACGGACGTTTTTATGAAGATATTTATATTTCTCATAATTTGAATGGTGTTTGGCAAAAATCTGTAAATGCTGGAAAACCATTAAATAATGATGAAAATAATGCAACAGTTGGAATTCAAAATGACGGACAGGGTTTATTTATTTTTGACGGTTTGAAAAGAGGAGGTGATCTTTATTTTTGTCGAATGGAAGGTGAAAAATGGAGTAAACCTAAAGCTTTAAAAGGCATAAATTCTAAGGCTCATGAAGAATATATTTCTTTTTCTCCGGACGGAAAAAATTTATTTTTTGTTAGTAATAATGAAGAAAATAATTTTGGCAAACATGATATTTTTAAAAGTACGATAAACGAAAAAGGTAAATGGAAAAACATTCAAAACATTGGTAATGTGATAAATACAAAATATGATGAGAGAAGTGTTTTTCTGCATCCAGATGGAAGAACAATTTATTTTAGCTCAACTGGACATACATCTATGGGAGGTTTTGATATTTTTAAATCTGTAAAAGGTAAAGATGGAAAATGGTCTAAACCTGAAAATCTTGGTTATCCCATTAATACAACTGGCGATGATATTTTTATGGTTATGGCGGCAAATGGAAAAAAAGCATATTATTCTTCGGAGAAAAAAGATGGTTTTGGTGGACAGGATATTTATATTATAACTTTTCTCGGACCAGAAAAACCACTTTTGCAAAGCAGCGAAGATAATTTACTTGCGTGTTTAGAAAAATCGCTTCCGGAAACAATAATAGAGCAGAAAATAGAAATTCAAACTGCAAGATTAACAATTTTAAAAGGGATAGTTTTTGACGAAAAAACAGAAATTCCTATCGGAGCAACTATAGAAATAGTTGATAATGATAAAAATGAAGTAATTGCAAATTTCATATCTAACAGCAAAACTGGAAAATATTTAATTTCTTTGCCTTCGGGAAAAAATTATGGAATTGCAATAAAATCAGAAAATTATTTATTCCATTCAGAAAATTTTGATATTCCAGAAACTTCTAATTATCAAGAAATTGTAAAAAATATTGGTTTAAAAAAGTTAGAAAAAGGGGTGAAAATTATTCTTAGAAATGTATTTTTTGACACTGCGAAATCTTCGCTTCGCGATGCTTCGAAAACTGAATTAAATCGTCTTTTAAAAGTTTTAAATGATCATCCAAAAATTAGAATAGAAATTTCTGGACATACTGATAATGTTGGTTCACTTTCTTATAACGAAAAATTATCAAATGACCGAGCAAAATCAGTTGTTAATTATTTAATAAAAAATGGAATTTCAAAAGGTCGTTTAGAGTTTAAAGGTTATGCTTATAAGCAAGCAATTGCCGATAATAATACTAAAGAAGGTCGTCAATTAAATAGAAGAGTGGAATATAAAATTTTATAAAAAAATTTTTTCCAAAAATGACGTTTTTTTTGCAATTTTTTAATAAAAAAATTTTTCCAAAAATGACGTTTTTTTTGCAATTTTTTAATAAAAAATTTTTTCCAAAAATGACGTTTTTTTTGCAATTTTTCATTAAAAAAAATTTTTTCCAAAAATGACGTTTTTTTTGCAATTTTTCATTAAAAAAAATTTTTTCCAAAAATGACGTTTTTTTTGCAATTTTTTAATAAAAAAATTTTTCCAAAAATGACGTTTTTTTTGCAATTTTTATTATTAATAAAAATATAAATATGAGATTATCAGATTTAAAAACAAATGAAAAAGCAATAATTACAAAAGTTCGTGGTCGTGGTGCTTTTAGAAAAAGAATAATTGAAATGGGTTTTATAAAAGGAAAAGAAATTTCTTTTATAAAAGATGCACCTTTAAAAGATCCAGCTGTTTATGAAATTATGTCTTATGAAATTTCCCTTAGAAGAAGCGAAGCAAATTTGATAGAAGTCATAACAAAAAAAGAAGCTGAGAAATTACAAAATAATTTCGAAGGAACAATTACAGATAATATTTTAAAAGTTTCTGCAAAAAAGAAAAGTAAAATTATAAATGTTGCTCTTGTTGGAAATCCAAATTGTGGAAAAACTACTATTTTTAATTTCGCTTCTAAATCCAAAGAACATGTTGGAAATTATAGTGGTGTAACTGTCCAGTCAAAAAAATCTAAATTTAAAAAAAACGACTATATTTTTAATATTACAGATTTACCAGGTACATATTCTTTGACCGCTTATTCTCCGGAGGAATTATATGTTAGAAAATACATTTTTGATGAAGTGCCGGATATTATAATAAATATTGTTAGTGCTTCCAATTTTGAGAGAAATTTATATTTGACCACCCAATTAATTGATATGGACGTAAAAGTAATTATTGCTTTAAATATGTTTGACGAGTTAAAAAAAAAAGGTGATAAATTAAATTACAAGGAACTTGGAAAAATGATAGGAATTCCAATAATTCCAACTGTTGCGTCAAAAGGAAAAGGAATTGAAAATCTTTTTGATAAAGCCATAGAAGTTTATGAAGATAAAGATTTAGATGTCAGACATATACATATTAATTACGGACGTTTTTTAGAAAAATCTATAAAAAAAATACAGAAAAAAATAAAAATTAAAAATAATTATTTTTTAACAGATAAAATTTCTTCGAGATTTCTTGCGATAAAATCTCTGGAAAAAGATGAAGAAGTAAAAGATATTTTACAAGATTTAAAAAATTATAAAAGCATAAAAAATATTACAAATAAAGAGATTCATCATTTAGAAAAAGAATTTTCTGAAGACACAGAAACTTTGATTACTGATGCAAAATTTGGTTTTATTTCCGGAGCTTTGGGCGAAAATCTTGTGGAAGGGCAGAAAAAAAAATATAAAAAAACAAAAATTATTGATGCTTTTGTGACTCATAAATTATTTGGTATTCCGATATTTATTTTCTTTTTGTGGTTAATGTTTTATTCAACTTTCGAACTTGGTTCATATGCCATGAACAGCATACAAAATTTAGTTGATTTTGTTGCTGGTTTGTTCGGAACTTATATGGAAAACGGAGTTTTAAAAGATTTAATTATTGATGGAATTATTGGCGGAGTTGGAGGAGTAATAGTTTTTTTACCGAATATTTTAATTTTATTTTTCTTCATTTCTTTAATGGAAGACACAGGTTATATGTCTCGTGCTGCTTTTATTATGGATAAATTAATGCACAAAATCGGTTTGCATGGAAAATCTTTTATTCCATTAATTATGGGTTTTGGATGCAACGTTCCGGCAATTATGGGCACAAGAATATTAGAAAATAAAAATGATAGATTTTTAACAATTTTAATTAATCCATTTATTTCTTGCAGTGCCAGACTTCCGGTTTATATTTTATTTATTTCTGCATTTTTTCCAAAAAATCAAACCATAATGTTGTTTGGTATTTATTTGATTGGGATATTTTTTTCTGTAATTTCGGCAATTTTTTTGAAAAAAATATTTTTTCAAAAAGACGAAGCACCTTTTGTTATGGAATTACCTCCTTATAGAATTCCAACTTTGAAAAATACAATTTCTAATATGTGGGGAAAAGGACAAGAATATTTGAAAAAAATGGGTGGGGTAATTCTTGTGGCTTCTATAATTATTTGGTTTTTAAATTATTATCCAAAAAATGTAGAATATTCAAAAAATTATGATATAGAAATTAAAAAAATTGAAAGTTTTCATGAAAAAAATAATTCAAAAATTACAAAAATAGACTCTATAAAAATTACAAAATTAAAATTGGAAAAAGCATCAGAAAAACAAGAAAAATCTTATATAGGAAAAATTGGGAAATTTATAGAACCTGTTATGAAACCTTTAGGTTTAGATTGGAAAGCAAGTGTAAGTTTATTAGTTGGTGTTGCAGGAAAAGAAATTGTTATTAGTACGCTTGGAGTTTTATATCAAGAAAAAAGTGATGAAGAAAATACAAAATCTTTAATAAATAAATTGCAAAAAGAAGTTTATCAAAAAGGTGAAAATAAAGGTAAAAAAGTTTTTAATCCAATAATTGCATTTTCTTTTTTATTATTTATTTTAATATATTTTCCTTGTGTTGCAGTTATTGCTGCTGTAAAAAAAGAAACTAACAGCTGGAAATGGGCATTTTTTATGATATTTTATACAACTTCTTTGGCTTGGATAACGTCATTTACTTTTTTTCAAATTGCTTCTTTATTTTAAAAATTATTTTTTGAAATTTTAAATTTTTTTTTCAAAATTCGTAAAAATCTTAAAATTCATTAAATTTTGGACGAATTTTGAAAAAAATTTTTCTTTAAAATCAAAAAATATTAAAATTTTGAACGAATTTTAAAATTAAAAAAATCTTGCTGCTTTGCTTGGACGGTATTTTCAAGCCATTATAAATTTATGATGAATAATTGTGCGGTGAAAACACCACACAGGTGCAGGACAGAGGAAATCCTCTGATGTTATTATATAAAAAAAAACGTTCTTGCTGTAATAGTTTTGAACAACAGTATAAAATCCATAAATAAAAGGTATGGTTTTAAAGGATAATATGATGAAATTGGATTTTGATATACAAATTTCAATGAGATTTAATTAGATTATGGAAACATAATTTTTATTTTTAAATTCACATTCAAATTATTCATTTTTCAAAATTATGGATAATTTTTGAATTTTTTTTTAATTCATAAAAATTTCGGCGTATATGCTTTATGTTTTTTATGTGAAAATATTTGAAATATTTCAAATTGTTTCAACTTATCTCTTGAAAAACTACAATTTTTTTTACATATAGAATATTTTTTTAAAATAATTTCAACTAATTTTTTCTCATTGAACATATACCTCTGGTAATTTAAAATGGATATAAATCTAAATTTAGATTTATTTCTAAAATTTAATTTAATTTTTTGCAAAAAATTATTTTTTTTATAAAAAAAAATGTTTATAATTGCAAAAAATTAAATTAAATTTTAGAAAATATATCAATAAAATATATTTTTTATTAAAAATTAAAAATCCATTTGTTTTTTTTATAAAAAATCAAATTTAAAAAATTTTTATAATTATAAAATGCTAGAAAGTCAAGAATTAAATAAAAAACGTGTTAAAGAATTAAGAGAAATGGCGCGTTCTTTTAAAATAAGAAAAGTAGAATCTTTTAAGAAAAAAGAACTAATAGAAGAAATTTTAAAAAAATCTTCTAATATTTCTGTGGAAACAGATAAAACTAAAAAAGAATTATCTAATCCTACTGAGAAAAAAAAAATTGAAACGAAGGTAGAAAAAACTTTTGTTTCTCCTTATCCTCCAGTTTATGATAGAGTTAGTAAAGTTGAAAAAATGTATAATGCTGAACAACAAAAAGATAATATGAATTCTCATATACCAAAGAAAGAAAAAATTGTACATCAGCCTGAAAAATTTAAGGAAGTTTACGAAAGAAAACCAAAAAAAGTTTCTTATGATGATAAAATTCCAGAAAAAAAATTTCATGAAAAAAAGTTTCAGGAAAAAAAGCCATACAATTACGAAAATAATAGAAGTTATGAATTTGAAGGTATAATTTCAAATTCAGGTGTTCTTGAAATTATGAACGAGGGTTATGGTTTTTTACGTTCTTCGGACTATAATTATTTGAATTCTCCTGATGACATTTATGTTTCTCAATCACAAATTAAATTATTTGGTTTAAAAACAGGTGATACAGTAGAAGGAACAATTCGTCCACCAAAAGATGGTGAAAAATATTTTCCTCTTATTAAAGTGAAAGAAATTAACGGCAGACGACCAGATTTTATCAGAGATAGAGTTCCATTTGATTATTTAAAACCTTTATTTCCAAATGAAAAATTTGCTCTGACAAACGATGAAAAAAAACAGCCTCTTTCTGTAAGATGTGTAGATTTATTTACTCCAATTGGAAAAGGTCAAAGAGGTTTGATTGTTGCTCAGCCGAAAACAGGTAAAACGGTTCTATTAAAAGAAATTGCAAATGCTATATCGGATAATAATCCGGAAGCTTATTTAATAGTTTTATTAATAGATGAGCGTCCAGAGGAAGTTACTGACATGGAAAGAAGTGTAAACGGTGAAGTAATTGCCTCAACATTTGACGAACCTGCTGATAAACACGTAAAAATTGCAAATATTGTGCTTGAAAAAGCAAAACGTATGGTTGAATGTGGACATGATGTAGTTATATTATTAGATTCTATAACTCGTCTAGCTCGTGCTTATAATACTGTTGCTCCAACTTCTGGAAAAGTTTTATCTGGTGGAGTAGATGCAAATGCTTTACATAAGCCAAAACGTTTTTTTGGTGCTGCAAGAAAAATAGAATTTGGAGGTTCTTTAACTATACTAGCAACAGCATTAATAGATACAGGTTCTAAAATGGACGAAGTTATTTTCGAAGAATTTAAAGGAACAGGAAATATGGAATTGCAATTAGATAGGAAATTATCTAATAAAAGAATTTATCCAGCAATAGATATTACCGCTTCAAGCACAAGACGAGAAGATTTATTAATAAATAAAAATATCCTCAACAAAGTCTGGATACTTAGAAATTATTTAACAGATATGACTTCTTTGGAAGCAATGAGTTTTCTTATAGATAGAATGAGAAAGACAAAATCTAATGAAGAATTTTTAATTTCTATGAATTCTAGATAAAAAATCTAATAAAAATGTTAATTCATTAATTATTTTTTTTTATTCGTCAAAAAAAATAAACAAAAATTTCAAATTTATAATATAATTCATATAAATTATGAATAATTTTTATTAAAAAAATAAATAAAAAATGGAAAATTTGAAATTATTAATAATTGCTTTCAGTTTACTTTTGTTTTTTTCTTGTGTAAAAGAAACAACAAATCAACCAGCAAATTTAGATGAAAGTGAAAAAATAGAAAACTTAAATGTTCCTGATGGATTTGATTTCTCAACTATTAAAGAAGTAAATGTTGATGTTACTGTAAATAATAATAGTGGAATTCATCTGTCAAATGTTCTAGTGAAAGTATATTCTTCTGACCCAGAAAGAAATTATGGATCAGAAGAAAGTTCCGGAGCTAAAGTTATTGCTTCTGGTATGACAAATACTCAGGGGAAATTTAAAACTACTTTGAGTTTAGCAAGCTCTTTGAAAGAATTATTTTTCGTACCTGAATATCCGGGAATAATTCAAGTTGGCAGCACAACTATAAACGGTAATAGTGCTAATTACACTTTTGAAAGAATAGAAGTTTCTTCTAAAAAAAGCGTGAGAAGTAATAATACTGTTGAAGATTTTAATGTTATGGGAAGTTGGGATTCTAATGGTGTACCTGATTATTTAGACACTCCAGATGTAGTTGAAGAATCTTTAATGTTAGATATAAACACATCTTTACCAGAAAGAGACCCATTACCTGAAACACATCCTGAATATCTTGCCGGAGATAGAGAAACAAATATAGTTCTTATAGACAGTGCAGATGTTTGGGTTACTTTTGTTCATGAGGGTGCAGGTTGGAAAAACGCTCTTGGATATTATACATATCCGATAGGAAGTACTGAAGAAGAAATTGCAGATATTGTTGATGACATAACAAATTTAACTTTAATTTTTCCAAATTCATCTTTTGCTGGCAGTGGTGGAGGATTACATACCGGAGATAAAGTTTATCTTGGACATTTTCAAGAAAATACAGTTGTTTCTTGGTTCTTAGTTGCAAATGGTTGGAAACAAAGTGGTGCTTATGTTAGCACAAGTAAATATAAGGTTTTTTCTAATTCTTTCTTAAACCCAGAAAGTTCTGATGATTTAAAACAACATACAGTTTTACTTTATGATGATATAAGAAGTATTTTTATACTCGGAATAGAGGATATTAAAAGAAATTTGGGTAGGTGTGATCATGATTTTAATGATGCTGTTTTTTATGCTACTGTATCTCCGGAATCAGCCGTTGACACCACAGGTATATCTGATGTAGATTCAGAAATAGAAGACCAAGATGGAGACGGTGTGTCCGATGAAGATGATGATTATCCAAATGATCCTGATAAAGCTTTTGATAATTATATGCCTTCGGAAGATATGTTTTCTACACTTGCTTATGAGGATTTATGGCCTTCTAAGGGAGATTATGATTTTAATGATTTAGTATTAGATTATAATTTTAATCAAATTACAAATGCTGACAATGATTTAGTGGAGATAGAAGCGAAGCTTGTTATTCGTGCTGTTGGAGCGGGATTTCATAATGGTTTTGGTTTCGAATTACCTGTAAATCCATCTACAATAGAATCTGTTGATGGTTA
This sequence comes from Bacteroidales bacterium, assembly GCA_029938235.1. Lineage (GTDB taxonomy): Bacteria > Bacteroidota > Bacteroidia > Bacteroidales > 4572-128 > 4572-128. The sequence goes on along the minus strand of JAOZVH010000007.1, from coordinate 21,781 downwards.
TAGATTAAATGATAATTATATTAATTTATCAGCAAACGGAACGGAAAGCGGACAATCGAAAGCTGTTATTATTGCTTATGATGATTCTTATGATATTTTAAAACACCCCGGAGCAGGAAACGGTACAGGTGTAAACACTACAGAAGGAGTAACTTATGTAGAGCCAAATGATACTATATTTTTAAATATTAAATTTACAACTCCAGTAAGTATAGAAACATTTTTACCGCCATATAATCCATTTTTGATTAAAGATGGTGATAGAGAATTTGAAATTCATTTGCCAAATTTCGAACCAACAGACCTTGCTAATTTAGAACATTTTGGTACTTATGATGATGCTAGTGATGCATTAGAAGGAATTTATTATAAATCAAAAAGCACTAATTTGCCTTGGGCTATAAATATTCCTGTTAGTTTTGATTATCCAACAGAAAAAGACGAAATTTTATTAGCTTATTTAAAGTTTGGTGCTTGGGTTGAAAGTGATGGATTGATGTTTGATAATTGGTATGAAGACCAAGATGGATACAGAAATAATGAATATATTTATTCTCATTAAAAAAATATAATTTCTTATAAAAAAATTACAATTTCTTAATTGTAATTTTTTTTTAATAAAAATTCATAAAAAAATTAGCGTTTTTTTTGGAAAATTTTTTTGAAATTAAAAAAGATTAAAATTTTGCCATTTTTTTGAAAAATTTATTAATTTCAAATATTCAAATTATTTCATTTTTAATAATTTTTATTTTTTTAAAAAAATAAAATAATTGTCATTTTTTGAAAAATTTTTTTTTAATTGTAAAAGATGTTAAAAAAATTCCGTTTTTTTTGAAAAAAATTTTTTTTTAATTATATAGAAATTTTTGATTATTTATTATGAATAATTGTGTTGTGAAAGATCACACAATCGTATAATTTACTAAATTAATAATTATGAAAGCATATTTACCTTTATTATTACTTATACCATCAAATATGATTATGATATTGGCATGGTATGGGCATTTAAAATTTGACAAACTAAATTTTTGGGTTGCATTATTCGCAAGTTGGGGCATAGCTTTTTTTGAATATTGGCTTCACGTATATGCACACAGAAGAGTTTTTTCACATGATATTCCTTTGGTAAATTTAAAAATAATTCAAGAAGTTATACATCTGACTATCTTTATGATTATGGCAAGTTTTATATTCAAAGAAACTTTTGAATATAAATGGAACCATTTAGCAGCATTTGTATGTATTGTTTTTGCAGTTGCATTTATGTTTTGGGATAATATGTTTGTGATAAAAAAATAAAAAATTATTTTATAAAAAAAATTCCTGCGCTCATCTTGCGTTATTTTCACCGGACAATTATCCATAATAAATTTATAATGTATTAAAACATTGCCAAAGTTCAAGATTTTTAATATTTTTTAAAATTAAAAAACAAATTTTTTAATAAATATTAAAATTTTGGACGATTTTTGAAAAAAAGTTTTTTAACATTGTTTCTACCAAATGTTGTTTTTTAAAAATATTGAAATTTTGGACGTTTTTTAAAAAAAATTTTTTTTATTTTGAAATTAAAAATATTAAAATTTTTACGATTTTTTAAAAAAAATTTTTATTTTGAAATTAAAAAATATTAAAATTTTGACGTTTTTTGAAAAAAATTTTTTTTATTTTGAAATTAAAAAATATTAAAATTTTGGGCGATTTTTTGAAAAAATTTTTTAATTTTGAGATTAAAAAACATTGAAATTTTGGGCATTTTTTGAAAAAATTTTTTTAATCTCAAAATAAAAAATATTAAAATTTTGGACGTTTTTTTGAAAAAAAATTTTTATTTTGAATTAATTTTTTTTCCAAAAACGTAAAATTTTTTAAATTTTATTTCAAAAAAATTTTTTATAAAAAAAACTAATTAAAATTTTTATTTTTTTTAATACGATTTTAAATCTTAAATTCGTTTTGAATTTAATAATTTAAAAAAATTAAAAAAATGTTAAAAAAATTTTTATTTATAATAATTTTAGTAATTATTTTTATATATTCCTGTGACGAAGCTAAGGAATTATATAATGCAGACGCAGATATTCACACTTTTATGGAATTTGATACTGTAAACGTGAAAGTTATTAGTAATACAAATGTTGTAAATATTAATACGAATTTTACAATAAAAAATTTATTTCAAAATATAGATAGCGTTTCTCACGATATTATTACCGTTTATACTATTCCTTGTCATGCACAAATAAATATTTTCAAAAAAGATACTTTTAATAGGTGGCAAAAATTAGAAAGACATAGCATTGATAGTATTGCCATTCCAAGTATTGCTCCGAGTAAATTTTTTGAAATAAATATAGATACAAGTTTTAATGAAGCAGGTTATTATAAAATAAAAACAACAGCAGATTATTTTTCGTTAGTAGAAGAGAGAAATAAAAATAATAATTCTGACTCTCTTGAAATAAGAGTAGATACTTTATCATCTAATAAATATTAATTTTTTTCAAAAAAAATAATATTTTTGAAAAAAAAATTTTTTATGAAAGAAAAAAATTCTAAATTTTACTTAAAATGTAAAAAGTGTTCTGCAAAAATTCATGATTTTTCTGTATGGTTTACAAATAAACAAGTTTGTAAATGTGGTAGTAAACAGGTAAATGTTTTTTATTATGAAAATATAGAAAATATTAAAAAATTAATTTCAAAAGAAGAAAATCCAAAAAATGTTTTTCATTATTTCGATTTTTTACCTTTGCTTGATAAAAAAAATATTGTCAGCAAAGGAGAAGGAATTATTCCATTAGAGAGATGGAATTTTTTAGAAAATTATGCGAAAGAAAAATTTAATATTAAAATAAAAGTTTACGCTTATCGCAATGATAAAAATCCAGCAACTGAAACATTTAAAGATGTTGCGGCTTCTGTTGTTGCCAGTGTTTTGAAGGAAAATAAAATAAAAAATTATTCTGTTGCAAGTACAGGAAATATTGGAACAGCATTTTCGTCTTATTTAGCTGAAGCAAATATTTCTTTAAATGCTTTTCTTCCGGAAGATGCTTTGAAAAATAATGAAGCAGAGATGTCCATTTACGGACAAAGAATTTTCAAAGTAAAAGGAGATTATCAAAAAGCAAAGGAAATCGCAAATGAATTTTCTAAAAAATATGATATTTTATTGTCCGGTGGAAATTTCGACCCTATGAGAATAGAAGCTAAAAAAACTATGGTTTTCGAATGGCTGAGAATTCTTGGAGAAGTTCCTAATGTTTATATACAGGCTTTGAGTGGAGGAACGGGACCTTTTGCAATAGAAAAAGCACATACAGATTTGGAAAAAACTGATTTGTTCAAAGAATTACCTCGTTTTATACTTGTACAGCCGGACAAATGTGATCCTATGGCACAAGCATATCAGAAAGCAAAAAATAATAATTTTCCGAAAGATTTTGAAAAAGATTATCCAATTTTAAAAGATCCAAAAACGGAAATTCCAACTCTTGCAACAGGAAATCCTGCTACTTATCCGGAAATGAGCAAACTTGTAAAAAAAAGTAATGGAGATATTATTTCTTTTGAAGAAGAAAAAATTATTGATATTGGAAGATTAGTTGCTTATGAAACAGGAATTACAATTGGACCAGCAGCAGCAATTGCTGTGGGAGGTTTTTTTAAATCTCTGAAAGAAAATTTAATTTTTGAAAACGATAAAATAATTATTAATATAGGTGAAGGTGTGAAACGTGCTTCTAAATTTATGAAAGAAATGATTTACACAACAAAAAATATTAGTAAAATAAACGAATGTAAGCCTTTTAACAGAGAAGATTTTAAAAAGATCCTTTGGAATAATTTATAAAAAATTATGAAAATAGAAAAAGCTTTAAAAGCTAAAAAAATTCAATTTGCTTTAAATTATTCAATAATATTATCGCTTTCTTCTTTTGGATTTTCTTTATTTATTTCTTATTGGTTTTTAATTTATATGAGCATTGTTTTTTTCATTTTATATATTTTTTTATTTTTAAGAGATTATAATTATTTTTTTTATAGTGATGATGATAAAAAAAAAATTGTTATTCGTTTTTTTGGTTTGAGGAATGTTTTTAAAATAAAAAGAAAATCTTACGAAATACATAAAGTTAAAATAAATAATTATAAAATTGAAAAAAAATCCCTTAAAAAGGAAATAATTTTTTTTCAAAAAACAGAAAATGAAATTTTTGAATATCCTGCAGTAAATATTTCTATTTTATCTTCAGAAGAAATTAATAAAATGGAAAAATCTATAAATCAAATTATTAATAATAAAAAAAAATAAAATGAAAATAAATAAATCTTTAAAATCAAGGAAAATTAAATTTGCCTTAGATTTTTCAATAAGTGTATCATTTGTTTTTTTGTTTCTTGTTTGGCTTTTAGAAAATGAAATGATGTATTTTGTTTCGGCTATTTTTTTACTTTTATATATTTTTTTATTCTTAAAAGACTATAATTATTTTTTTTATAGCGATGATAAAAATAAAATTATTCTTCGTTTTTTTAGAATAAGGAGTTTTTTTGATAATAATATGATACTTCGTTTTTTAAAATTGAAAAATTTTTTTAAATCTAAAAAAAAAATTTACGAAATTCATAAATTTAAACTTTTTAATTATAAAATTAAAAAAAAATTTTTTTCAAAAGAAATCATTTTTTTTCAAAAAACAGAAAATGGGATTTTTGAATATCCTGCAGTAAATATTTCTATTTTATCTTCGAAAGAAATTGATAAAATAGAAAGATCTATAAATCAAATTATTAGGAATAATAAAAAATAAAATGAAATTTATAAGAGCAAAAAAAAGATTAGGGCAACATTTTTTAAATGATAAAGAAATTGCTAAAAAAATAGTTGAAAGTTTAAAAGCAGAAAATATTTCTAAGGTTTTGGAAATTGGAGCAGGAACAGGAGTTTTAACAGCGTTTTTAATAAAAAATATGAATTATGAAACAACAGTAATAGAATTAGACGAAGAAGCAGTTTCATATCTTTATAGAGCTTTTCCACAAATAAATAATAGAATTTTATCAGGAAATTTTTTGAGAATTGATTTAAAAAAAATTTTTTCTGAGAAATTTGCAATAATTGGAAATTTCCCATATAATATTTCGTCACAGATTTTATTTAAAGTTCTTGAAAATAAAAATCAAGTTACAGAACTTGTGGGAATGTTTCAAAAGGAAGTTGCCGAAAGAATTTCCGCTAAACCCGGAAAAAAAATTTATGGAATTTTAAGTGTTTTTTTAACAGCTTTTTATGATGTAGAATATTTATTTACTGTTGATGAAAATGTTTTTATTCCGCCGCCAAAAGTAAAATCTGCTGTTGTCAGAATTACGAGAAATAATGTTGAAAGTTTGGAATGTGATGAGAAATTATTTTTTAAAGTTGTAAAAACTGCTTTTAATCAAAGAAGAAAAATGCTGAGAAATTCTTTAAAAATATTTTTAAAAGATAAAGATATTTCTAATGAAATTTTTGTAAAAAGACCAGAACATTTAAGCGTTAAAGATTTTGTTTTTCTAACGAAATTTATTCAATAATTTTTTTTCAAAAAAACGGCAATTTTTTATAATTAAAAAATCATTAAAAAATTGCCGTTTTTTTGAAAAAATTTTTTTAATTATAAAAAACCGTAAAAATTTGTGCTTCTGTATTTTCATCGCACAATTATTGTGCAGTACAAAATTACAAAGAACACATTTTATTGTTGCATTAAATCGTTAATATAAGCTTTAAACAGAATTTTCTTGAAGAAAATATTTTATAATATTTTTCATTTAAAATTTTCCGAACTTAAATTCAAGTCCGACATGAAATCCACTTAGATCTTTATCTGACAAATTTTCTAATGAACTCCCCATAGCAAAACGATAAGCTATGTTAAGCGTCGGCATGAAAAATTTACTTATATTGAATTCTATATTAATGCCGGGTTCTAAAAAAAACACACCTGAATCTTCTACATTTTCATCGGATTTTTTATCATAGTCTACATTTTTTTTTTCTGAAATAGAAATTCCTCCTGCCATTAAGTTTACAGGAATAGCAATATGAACTGCTTTTTGCATTCCTATTACATATTCAAAAAATATTCCTCCTGCACCCATTCCTATATGTAAATCAACATTGTCCTCTCCGGCAAAATTATCACCTTTAAAAGAATAATCCGATACATAACCTATGCCTATTCCTCCAAAAGTAAAACTTCTATTTATTGTAAATCCACCCTTACCTCCTATTGCTATTCCAAAAACTCCATTAACATGAGATGCTCTTATAATAGGTCCGCCGTATCCTCCGAATGTTATTTCTTTATTATCCGAATTGAATAAAGTATTTATTTCCTGTGAATATCCTGAGATAGATATTAAGATAATTAAAACTATTGTTATTATTTTCATTTATTTATTTTTTATTAAAATAATATAATTATTAATATTTACTCTAAATTAATTGTAAATGTAATTTCCCTCTTAGAATTTACTTTAAAAGAAACTTCGTCAAAATCAGGAGGACCAAAAGAACCGTAAATATTTTTTGAAAAACCGTAATTCTCATTCGGCGCACCAAAGAAATTTTTATTTATAACTTTGTTATCGTCTTTATCCTGCCAAACTGCAATTGCATAAGTTCCCATTGGAATATTTGTAAAAGTATAACGCACTCCTGTAGTATTTGCATTTATAGATACTCCTTTAAAATGTTTTTCATAAATTGGAAAGTTCGCTTTTTCATTATAAAGTCCTATTCTTACAATACCTTTGTTATTTTCAACACCTAAAATATTTACAAAAATTGTTCCAGTTTGTGCAAAAATTGGTATAATATACAACAAAAATATAATGATAGAAATTAAATTTTTCATTTTTTAGTTATTAATTTGACAAAATTAAAAATTAAAAATTAAATTTAAAATTTATATGATTAACGGTTATGTTTTAATATAAATGGGACAAATTTGTTATAAATAGGATTTATATGGTATAAATGGGAAAATAAAAGCTAAATTGTAAATAAAAATATATTATGAAGATTTAAATTATATTTTTTTTGAAAAAATTTTTTTAATAAATCATTAAAATTTTGGCATTTTTTGAAAAATTTTTTTTTAATAAGTTAAAATCATAAAAATTTGCTTGTTTTTCAAAAAAAATTTTTTTTGAAAAACAAGCAAATTTTTTCAAAAAATTATTCCCATTCTATTGTTGCCGGAGGTTTTGAACTTATATCATAAACAACTCTATTTATGCCTCTTACTTTATTAATAATTTTATTTGAAATTTTAGCAAGAAATTTATAAGGTAGATGAGAAAAATCTGCTGTCATTCCATCAGTAGATGAAACTGCACGTAAAACAATTGCTTTTTCATAAGTTCTTTCATCACCCATAACTCCAACAGACTGGACTGGTAATAAAATAGTTGCCGCTTGCCAGACTTTATCATAAAGATTATTTTCTTTTAAGCCATTTATAAAAATATCATCTGCTTCCTGAAGAATTTTTATTTTTTCTTTTGTGATATCGCCGAGAATTCTAATTGCTAAACCAGGACCAGGAAAAGGATGTCTCTGCAGTAATTCATCTTTTATTTTTAGAATTTTACCAATTTTTCGCACTTCGTCTTTAAACAACAATTTTAATGGCTCGACTATTTTTAATTTCATAAAATCGGGTAAACCTCCAACATTATGATGAGATTTTATTGTTGCTGATGGACCTTTTACAGAAATAGATTCTATAATATCTGGATAAATAGTTCCTTGTGCTAAAAATTTTATATCTTTTAATTTATTTGCTTCTTTATCAAATATTTCAATAAAAGTTTTTCCTATAATTTTCCTTTTTTTTTCTGGGTCTGTAACATTTTTTAATGGATATAAAAAATCTTCTTCTGCCTTAATTCCAATTACATTTAAACCCATATTTTCATAAGAATTTAAAACTTCTTGGAACTCATTTTTTCGCAACATTCCATTATCAATAAACAAACACGTCAAATTTTTTCCTATTGCTTTTTTTAATAAAATTCCTGCGACGGTTGAATCTACACCACCAGAAAGTCCAAGTATAACTTTTTCATTTTTAATTTCTTCCTTCAAATTTTTCACACTTTCGTCAACGAATGATTTTGGTGTCCAGTTATCAGAAATTTTACAAATATCAATTACAAAATTTTTTAAAAGTTTTTTCCCATCTGTAGTATGATAAACTTCCGGATGGAATTGTATGCCATAAATTTTTTCATTTTTTATTTGAAAAGATGCTATTTTTACGTCTTCTGTACTTGCAATAATTTCATAATTATTTGGAATTTTTGTTATTGTGTCTCCGTGGGACATCCAAACTTGCGAATTTTTTGAAACTCCTTTAAAAAGAATATTTTGAGAATTTATAAATTTCAAATTTGCTCTTCCATACTCTCTTGTTTTTGAATTTAAAACCTCTCCGCCAAAATTGTGAGCAATATATTGAGCACCATAACAAATTCCCAAAATAGGTTTTTTATACATTATTTTAGCTAGATCAAAATTTTTCAATTTATTATCTCTAACAGAAAAAGGACTTCCGGAAAGTATCACTCCTTTTATTTCATCAAAATTTTTAAAAGAAAAATTATTATATGGATGAATTTCACAATAAACATTCAATTCTCGTATTTTTCGAGCAATTAATTGTGTATATTGAGAACCAAAATCTAATATTAAAATTTTTTTCATTTTACAAAATTAAAAAAAAATCAATTTTTTATGCTTTTATTTTGAAATAAAAAAAAATTTTTTCAAAAAACGCCAAAATTTTAATATTTTTAAATTATTAAAAAAAATTTTGGTTATCGAACATTTTGTGATAGGAAATTTTTCGCACATAAAAAATGTGAAAAGATTATGATTCATCGTCCACGATGATTTTGTGTATATTAAATGAAAACATTTAAAGTATTGATTTTTAATGTTTTAAAAAAACAGAATCATGGAAGTTACGAAATCATCGTGGACGATGAATCATAATACCTTATTTTTAATAAAAAAAATTTATATTTCACAAAAAGGTTCTATAGCCAAAATTTTTTCAAAAAACGTCAAAATTTTAATGATTTTTAATTATTAAAAAAAAATTTTTTCCAAAAACGCCAAAATTTTAATGATTTTAAATTATTAAAAAAAAAATTTTTTCCAAAAACGCCAAAATTTTAATGATTTTAAATTATTAAAAAAAAAATTTTTTCCAAAAACACCAAAATTTTAATGATTTTAAATTATAAAAAAAAAAACGTCCATAATTAACTATAATTGCACAAACAGCATATTCAACAAAAGATGAAAAAGAAGAAGCAATTTCGGTTGTTGTTATGATTTTATTTCAAAAGAGACAAAAGAAAAAATTTTAAATTAAAATAATTAATAAATAATGATAATAGAATAATAAATTTTTTAAATTTTTAAAAAAAATAATAAAATAATTAAATTTTTTTTATTTTTTTTGAAAAAATTTTATTATGAATAATATAATTCTTGGAATAGAAAGTTCCTGTGATGATACTTCTGCTGCTATTATAAAAAACGGTATTTTACTATCTGATGTAATTGGTGTTCAAGAAGTGCATGAAATTTATGGCGGAGTTGTGCCAGAACTTGCTTCCAGAGAGCATCAAAAAAATATTATTCCTGTTGTGGAAAGAGCGATAAAATTAGCAAATGTAAAAAAAGAAGATATTAATGCCATAGCATTTACTATGGGACCTGGTTTAATGGGTTCTCTTCTTGTCGGAACTTCTTTTGCTAAGGGTTTATCATTATCTTTAAATGTTCCACTTATAAAGGTAAATCATTTGGAGGCTCATATTTTATCAGTTTTTTTAAAAGAACGAGATTTTAAATATCAGTTTCCAAAATTTCCGTTTTTATCGATGCTTGTTTCCGGAGGTCATACTCAAATAGTAAAAGTAAATAGTTTTTTTGAAATGAAAATTCTCGGAGAAACTATAGACGATGCCGCAGGTGAAGCTTTTGATAAATGTGGAAAAATGATGGGTTTAAATTATCCTTCTGGTCCTGTTATTGATAAATTATCTAAAAAAGGAGACCCAAAATCTTTTAAATTTTCTAAGCCTAAGGTGAAAGATTTAAATTTTAGTTTTAGTGGTTTAAAAACTTCTTTTTTATATTCTTTACGCGACAAAGTCAAAGAAAATTCTAATTTTATAAAAGAAAATAAAAATGATTTATGTGCTTCTTTGCAAAATACTATTGTTGAAATTTTAATGGATAAATTAAAAAAAGCAGTTAAAAAAACTGGAATTACAGAAGTAACCATCGCTGGTGGAGTTTCGGCAAATTCTCAATTAAGACAGGAATTATTAAAAAAAGGACGAAATGAAAATTGGAATGTTTTTCTTCCATTGCGAAAATATTCTACTGATAATGCTGCCATGATAGCAATTTCCGGCTACTATAAATTTTTAGATAAAAGAGATTTTGTGTCTCAATCTGTAGTTCCTAATGCGAGGTTAAAAATTTAAAATTATGAAAAAAGAAAAAGTTTTACTTGCCATGAGCGGCGGAATAGACAGCTCTTTTAGTGCTTTTTTATTGCAAAAAAAAGGTTTTGAAGTTGTTGGAATAACATTAAAAATGTGGAATTCCAAAAATGATGATTTTATAAAAGATGCAAAGGAAGTCGCTAAGAAATTAAATTTTAATCATTATGTCCTGGATGTCATAGACAAATTTGAAAAGGAAATTATCGGAAATTTTATAAATGAATATATGAATGCAAGAACACCAAATCCATGTGTTATTTGCAACATAAAAATAAAATGGGATATTCTTTTAAAAGAAGCAAAAAATTTAAATTGTAAATATTTTGCAACAGGTCATTATGCACAAATTCAAAAGGAAAATGATAGATTTTTTATTGCCGAAGCAATGGACGAAAAAAAAGACCAATCTTATTTTTTATGGGGACTTTCTCAGGAAGTTTTGAGTAAAGCAATTTTTCCGTTGGGCAAATATAGAAAAAAAGAAATATTGAAAATTGCTGAAAAAGAGGGTTTTACAAGAATTTTAAATAAAAAAGAAAGTTTAGATATTTGTTTTATTCCGGACGGAAACTACAGAACTTTTTTGAAAAAAAATGTCAAAAATTTTGAAAAAAAAATTTTAAAAGGAAATTTTATTGATAAAAATGGTAAAATTCTTGGAGAACATAAAGGTTTTCCTTTTTATACAATTGGGCAAAGAAAAGGTCTTGAAATCGCTGTTGGTTATCCTTTGTATGTGTTGAAAATTGATGCAAAAACCAATGTTATAACTCTCGGAAAACGTGAAGAATTATTGAAAAAAACAATGTTTGTAGGAGATTTTAATATATTAAAATATAAAAATTTAAATGAAAAAATAGAAGTTACAACAAAAATTCGCTACAGGAATAAGGGTATTTTGAGCGAAATAGAAAAAATTGGAGATAAAATAAAAGTTGTTTTTTTTGAGGATAATTTTGCAATTACAAAAGGTCAATCTGCAGTTTTTTACGAAGAAGATAAAGTTATTGGTGGAGGCATAATTTTATAAAAGAATTATGAAAAACAAAAATCAAGATAATGAAATTTTAAAAAGCGTAAAAACGAGTAAAATTATTTTTCCTATTATTATAGGTTTTCTTGTTGTATTTTATATGCTTTATAATGAATTTTCTGAAAACCCAAAGTTTTTGGAAAATATAGGAAGTTTTAAATTACATTTTTATTCTTTATTTTTTATTTTTCTCGCATTAATTATGATGTTTATTCGTGATGCTGGTTATATTTTTAGGATAAAAATTTTATCTGGTGATGAATTTTCTTGGCGACAAAGTACAAGAATTATTTTACTTTGGGAATTTGCTTCTGCTGTAACTCCATCTGCAGTGGGTGGAACTGGTGTTGCTATTTTATTTTTAACGAAAGAAGGTTTAAAAGCGGGTAAAAGTTCTGCCATAGTTATGGCAACATCTTTTTTAGATGAATTATATTTTATATTAATGTTTCCAATTTTATTATTTATTGTTGGTCAGACCGAACTTTTTAGCATAGGAGACGAAAAATTTTTAGAAAATGGTTTTGAAAACAAATATTTTTATTTTGCTGTTATTGGTTATTCAATAAAAACCATTTTCACTTTAATTATTTCTTATGGATTATTTTTTAATCCCAGAGCATTAAAATGGTTTTTATTACAAATTTTCAGATTTTCTTTTCTAAGAAAATGGCGACAAAGTGTAAATAATATTAGTTCTGATTTAATTTTTGCTTCGAATGAATTAAAATCAAAAAAATTTTCTTTCTGGATAAAAGCATTTTTTGCAACATTTTTATCATGGTCTGCAAGATATTGGGTTGTAAATTTTTTATTATTAGCTTTAATTTTTGGAATAAATAACGAAAATTTACATTTTGATATTTTAAAATTTTCTGAACACATTTTAATTTTTGCTCGTCAATTGGTAATGTGGATAATGATGTTAGTTATGCCAACACCGGGTGGAAGCGGATTTGTAGAAGCAGTTTTTTCTGAATATATGGCAGAATTTATTCCAATTGGTTTTATTGTTGTCATGGCTTTAGTTTGGAGATTATTAACTTATTACCCTTATTTATTAATCGGAGCTTTTTTATTACCAAAATGGATAAAAGAAAAATTTAAAAAATAAATTTTGAAAAAATTCAATTTTTTATGATTTTAAATTTGAAAAAAAAATCAAAATTCGTCCAAAATTTAAATGTTTTTTAATTTCAAAATAAAAAAAATTTTTTTAATAAAAACTGCCAAAATTTTAATATTTTATTAAAAAAACTTTTTCCAAAAAACGGCAAAATTTTAATAATTTATTAAAAAAAATTTTTTTCCAAAAAACGCTAAAATTTTAATAATTTATTAAAAAAAAATTTCTTCAAAAACCGTCGAAATTTTAATATTTTATTAAAAAATTTTTTCCAAAAAACGGCAAAATTTTAATAATTTATTAAAAAAAAACTTTTTCCAAAAAACGGCAAAATTTTAATAATTTATTAAAAAAAAAATTCTTCCAAAAAACGCTAAAATTTTAATATTTTATTAAAAAAAATTTTTTCTAAAAAACGCTAAAATTTTAATAATTTATTAAAAAAAATTTCTCACAAAACTGCCGAAATTTTATAAAAAAATAGAATTTATTAAATTAATAAAAAATGCCGTTTTTTTGGAAAAAATTTTTTTTTAATTAAAAATCATTAAAAAAATGTCGTTTTTTTGGAAAAAATTTTTTTTTAATTAAAAAATATCGTTTTTTTGAAAAAAAATTTTTTTTTAATTAAAAATATTAAAATTTTGATTTTTTTTAATTTAACATTTTTTTAAATATTTTTTTATATAAAAACATAATTGTAAATTTGCAAAAAAACAAAAAAAATTAATTTTTTATGAAAAAATTTAAATCTTTTTTAAAATATTTTTTCTTTATTTCATTTGGAATAAGTTTGATAATTACAAGTTTTTTTACTTATCTATATTATTCTTCTGTCCCCCAAAGAAAAGCTATTAGTGTTGTTCCAAGTGATGCTATTTTTATTTTAGAAACAAATAATTTGCAAAATGCTTGGAAGAAAATCAAACATAATACCATATGGAAAAACCTAAAAAAAAGTAATTTTTTTGGTGATATAGATGAAAGTTTATCTAGTTTTGACATAATTTTAAAAGACAATCTCGGTATGGATAAGATTTTAAAAGATAGGAAATTATTAATTTCTTCGCATTTAATATCTTCTCGAGATTACGATTATATTTTTGTTATTGATTTACAAAAAGCATCTAAGATGAGTTTTTTGACCGAAATACTTGAAGTTTTGGAATATAAAGTAAAAAGACGAAATTATAAAGGAAAAGAAATTTTAGAATTTTTTGATGAAAAAAGCTCAAGCACAATTTTTTTAACATTAGTAGAAAATTTATTACTTGGAAGTTTTTCTCAAATTTTAATAGAAGATGCAATTGCAACACAAAATATTCAAGAGTGGGAAATAAACCAAAATTTTTTAAAAATTTCTAATGAAATTAGCGATAGAAAATTATTTAATTTTTATTTTAATTTTGCTCAATTAGAAAAATTTTTTAAAATTTATTCCTCAGAAAAAAGCGAAATAAATGAAATTTTAAGTAGATCTTTGAATTATTCTGTAAATAATATGGACCTAGAAAACAAACAAATTTCTTTGTCTGGATACACAAATTTAGATACTTTGCCTTCTATTTTTAGAGATATAAATCTTATTAAAAAAGGAAAATCTACATCTTTTAAAGTGCTTCCGAAAGAAACAGCAATACATATTAGCTATTGTTTTGACAATTTTATGGATTTTTACGGAAAAAATAAAAATGATAAATCACAAATGAGAAAAACAGAACTTTTGTTTGACATTGATCTGAAAAAAGATTTTTTTTCTTGGTTTGAAAATGAAATTTCAATTTCAAAAGTTAATCCAAATAATAGTGATAATGATGATATTTTTGTGGTAATTCCGAGTAAAAATATAAAAATTGCAAAAAGAAATTTGGAGGAAGTTTCTACTAAAATTTATAATAAAAATCCATTTGCTTTCTCAAAATATGAGTACAAAAATTATACTATAGATTTATTAAATATAAGAAACTTTTTTTCTATGTTTTTGGGCGATTTATTTAAAGATTTGGAAAAGCCTTATTTTACAATTATAGAAAATTTTGTCATTTTTAGCAATTCTGAAGAAGCTTTGAAAAGAAATATTGATGATTTTTTAAATAAAAATACTATGGAAAATGATAAAGATTTTTTATCTTTTAAAGATAATTTTTTTGTAAAATCTAATGTAAATATTTTTATAAAAACATCAGAAATATACGAAGACTTAATCACTTATTCGCCGAATTACAAAAAAGATAGTATAGAAAAAAATAAAAAATTAATTTTTAGCTTTTCTCGAATTGGCTTACAATTTGTTTCTGACGAAGAAATTGTAAAAACAAAAATGGTTGTTAAATATGATGAAAATCCTTTAATGATAAAAAATAATAGAAATAAGGAATATTCTTTTGTTAATGAATATGAAAATTTAGATTTTAAAATTAAAATTAATGATAGTTTATTAAATGAAAAAGGAACTATTATTACTTTCAATCACGATACAACTTTACAGTATGAAGGGAAATTAAAGAATAAATTATTAGACGGAATTTGGAAAGTATATTATTTAAATGGAAATTTCAAAAGTGATTTATCTTATAAAGATGGTAAATTATATGGAAAATCTATTTTTTATTTTGATAATAAAAATAATACTAAAAAAGCAGAAGTTAATTTCAAAGATGATAAAATTGAAGGAATTTATAAAGACTTTTTTGAAAATAAAGCTCGTAAATCTGTTTTGTTTTATAAAGATAATAAGTTAGATGGTGAGTCACAAATTTTTTATAAAAATGGAACTTTGAAAGAAAAAGGAAATTATAAAGACGGATTTAAAAATGGAGACTGGAATTTCTTTTCTGAAAATGGCGAATCAAAAGGAAAAAAAATTTTTTAAAAAAGCATTTAAAAATTTGAATAAAATTAAAAAAAACAAGCAATTTTGAAAAAAATTTTTTTATTCAAATTTTTATAAGATAAAAAAATATTATGAAAAAAAATATTAAAAAACCTATAATTTTAAATGAAGCCTCATTAAAAAGATTAATGAGTAGAATAGATAGTGATTTGATAAGTAAAACAGTGTTTGAATCTTGGTTGTCAAGTGAGTTTAAATTAGCAGAAGAGCAAGAAAAAAATTTAAATTTTCGTTCGTCAACTTTAGAGAAATTATCTAAAATTGTAAATATAGAACAGGATGTTGACGAAAATAAATTTAAAGCATGGTTTTCGTATAAATATGAAATAAAAAAAGAAGAAAATGACTTTTTAAAAAAATTAATAAAAGATAACATTATTTATTTATCATCTTATAATGAACAAACTTTAACAGTAAAATTTATAGGACAAATTCTAAACAAAATAGAATTTAGAAATAAATTAGTGAAAGATTGGTATGAATATAAAATAAGTTGTAGATTGAATGATTGGACTCTCAGTGGTGAACCTGATTTTTTTCTAGCGAGTGGTAGAGATGAACCTAAAACACCTTATTTTTTTTTACAGGAGTACAAAAGAGAAGTTAAATTTACAGGGCATCCTAAATATCAAGTTCTTTCTGCAATGCTTGCCGCCATTAAATTAAATAATAAAAATACAATAAAAGGTGGTTATATAATTGGTAGATATTGGAATTTTGTTATTTTAGATAAATTAGAAAATGGAAATTATAAATATTTTGTCTCGAAAGGTTTCGATTGCTTAGATTTTATAGAACTAAAAAAAATTTATATTTATTTACATGCCGTTAAAAAGCTATATTGTAAATAAACAATTTTATTTTAAATAAAAAAACATTGAAATTTTGGGCATTTTTTTGATTTTTTTTTTTTAATTTGTAAAAATTTTAATAAAAAAAATTATGAAAAAATTTAATCGTTATTTAATAACAGCGGCTTTGCCTTATGCAAATGGTGGAATTCACATCGGACACCTTGCGGGAGTTTATATTCCTTCGGACATTTACAGTCGTTATTTGCGTTTGAAAAAAAGAGACGTAATTTTTGTTTGTGGTTCTGACGAGCATGGAGTTCCAATTACTTTAAAAGCTAAACAAGAAAAAGTTTCGCCGCAAAATATTGTCGATAAATATCATAATTTGATAAAAAATTCTTTTGAAAAATTCGGGATAAATTTTGACATTTATTCTCGCACAAGTTCAAAAATTCATCATAAAACCTCTTCTGATTTTTTTAAAAAATTATATGATAAAAAAGAATTTATAGAAAAATATCAAGAACAATTTTTCGACGAAAAAGAAAATCAATTTCTTGCAGACCGTTATATTACAGGAACTTGTCCACATTGTTCTTATGAAAAAGCCTATGGCGACCAGTGTGAAAATTGCGGAACTTCATTAAATGCTACAGATTTAATTAAGCCGAAATCGGCGATCAGTGGTAATGTTCCCATTTTAAAAGAAACAAAACATTGGTTTTTACCGCTTGACAAATATGAAAATTTTTTGAAAAAATGGATATTAGAAGATAATAAAAATTGGAAGCCGAATGTTTATGGGCAATGCAAATCCTGGATAGATTTAGGTTTACAGCCTCGTGCTGTCAGTAGAGATTTGAATTGGGGAGTTCCTATTCCAATTGAAAATACTGATGGAAAAGTTTTATATGTTTGGTTTGATGCTCCAATAGGATATATTTCTGCCACCAAAGAATTTACGAAAGATTGGGAGAAATACTGGAAAAAAGATGATACAAAATTGGTTCATTTTATTGGAAAAGATAATATAGTTTTTCATTGCATAATTTTTCCAATTATGTTAAAAGCAGAGGGAAGTTTTATTTTGCCTGATAATGTTCCGGCAAATGCTTTTTTAAATCTTGAAAACAATAAAATTTCCACTTCACAAAACTGGGCAGTTTGGTTGCACGAATATTTGAAAGATTTCGAAGGACAAGAAGACGTTTTGCGTTATGTTTTGACCATAAATGCTCCGGAAACAAAAGATAATAATTTTACTTGGAAAGAATTTCAACGTAGGAATAATAATGAATTAGTTGCAATAATGGGGAATTTTATAAATCGTGCATTAGTTCTGACAAAAAAATATTTTAATGGAAAAGTTCCTGAAATTCAAGAGCTTAGAGATTTTGATAAAGAAGTTATTTCTAAAATTTCTGATTTTAAAAATAACGTAGAAAAATATTTAGAAAAATTTCATTTTCGTAATGCTTTGAAAGAAGTTATGAATCTGGCTCGTTTGGGAAATAAATATCTTGCTGATACAGAACCCTGGAAATTGATAAAAACAAATGAAAATAGAGTAAAAACTATTTTAAATATTTCTTTGCAAATTACAACAAATTTATCAATTTTAGTAGAACCGTTTTTGCCTTTTACAGCAAAAAAAATTCGTAATTTTCTAAATATTGAAAAAATAAGTTGGGAAAAAATAGGTGAAAAAGATATTTTAAAAGCAAATCACCAAATAAATAAACCAAAACTTTTATTTTCTAAAATAGACGATAAAATTGTAGAAAGAGAAGTTGCAAAATTGATGAAAATCAAAAAAGATAATCTTCTGAAAGAAAAAAAAATTAAGCCTTTCAAAGAAAATGTTTCTTTTGAAGAATTTCAAAAAATGGATATTCGTGTCGGAACTATTATTGAAGCAGAAAAAATTCCAAGAACAAAAAAATTGTTAAAATTAAAAATAGATACAGGAATAGATAAAAGAACCGTTGTTTCTGGAATAGCAGAATTTCATAAAGCTGAGAAAATTATTGGTAAACAAGTTGCAATTTTAGTAAATTTGTTACCGAGAAAAATTAAAGGCATAGAATCACAAGGAATGATTTTAATGGCTGAGAACATTGATAATATTCTAAATTTTATTGCTCCTACAAATAATACAAAAAATGGAAGTGAAATAAAATAAATTTAAAAAAACATTAAAATTTTGGCATTTTTTGAAAAAAATTTTTTCAAAAAACGCCAAAATTTTAATGTTTTTTAACATAATTTTGCAACAATATACATTAGTTTCATATTTTATTAACTCTTATATTTTTCACATATATTTTTTTCGTTTGCAAATTTGGATATGTTTTTGTAAATTCTTAATTTCTTATTAATTTTCATTTAAAAAATATTATATATATTTGCTTTTTTACAAAGTATAAAATTAAATTTAAAAAACCTATATTTTTTTTAAAAAAAATATATTTAAAATAAATTGTTTTTTTTTTTATTTTTCAAAAATTTAATTTTAATTTTAATTTTATATTTGGAATGAAATATGTTTTATTTTTCATTTTTAAATTAAAAAAAAATAATATATTTATGAAAAGATTTTGTATATTTATTTTTGTTTTTTTGATGAATTTCAATTTTATTAAAGCACAAAATAATAGTAATCAAGAGATAAATCCAGCGATTTTTAAAGAAAAAATCCTAAGGAATTCTATAGTTGAAAATATTAACAAATTTCGTCAAGAACAAAACTTGGGCAAACTTTCTGTTAATAATATTTTGATTAAATCTGCTCAGGAGCATTCAGAATTTATGGCAGATAAACAAATAGTTAGTGTAGAAGGAGGTTTTAAAAATAAAACTACCGGAGAACGAACTATGTTTAACGGTGGGTCAATAAATTCAAAGGAAATTGTTTTTTCCACTGCTATTTACAAAGGAAAAACAAAATTAAAATATAGAGATGTTGCTAATGAAATTACAGAAAAATTGACTTCTAAAAAAAAATATAAACAAGTTATTGAATATTCTTACTGGAATTTTATTGGAATAGGTGCAACTTTGGATGAAGATGGAAAAAAAGTTTATGTTTCTTGTGTTTTTGCAAATTATAGTTTAATAAATAATGGTGCTGTTTTAATAGAAAAAATGGCTGTTCCAGCCTCTGAAAATGGAATTGGACTGGACAATTTTGACGAAAAAGTTTGTCGAAAATTGGAGAAATTTCCAGAAATATCAGAATGGAATTCAAACTTAGAAATAAGAGGAAGTGAAATATTTTTTAAGCATAATGATTTAAAAGTTTTTAAAAAAATTATTCGCAACGAAAATGCAATTGCTGTAGATATTATTCAGAAAGAGCAATATTCTTGTCAAAATACAGAAAATATTATTGACTTCAATCTTGTTAATAAGGGTTATTTATTAACACCAATTTATGGTGAGGAAATTATTGCAAATAATCAAGCAGTTAATAAAAGAAAAAAATTAGACGTAAGAATTGCTGATTTTCCTATAAAAATTACAGGTGATTATGAATTTAATTTGTTAATTATTGTTGATGGGAAAGTTTGTAAAATTTCTCAAAATAATTTTATTAACAGTGATGATGGTTTATTAGATTTTAAAAAAAAATTTCAAATTTTAATGGATACCATCCCAAGAAAAGAAGCACAAGACTTTGAATTAAAAACAGAATCTAAAAAATTTTCTTTTGTTATTCCTCTAAAAAAATCTAAAAAATCTTTTTTTTATTCTGATTTAAAACCATATATAGAAGAGTTAGATGAACCAGATTTTACAATAGATAATTTAAATATAAATTCTTATTATGCTTTTGACGAAGAAATTAAAAATAACGAAAAATTTCAAAATGAGCGAGCACAATCTATTGTTTCGGCATTTCAGTCAAATCAAAAAGATAGTATAATTTCAAGTGTAGAAATACATTCGCAATGGGAACGTTTTAAAGAAGATGCTTATGAAACCATGTTTGAACCACTTGCTTCTATGAAATTGAAAGCAGCACAAAAATACATAAAAGAAAATTTTTCCGAAGAACTTTTTGCTATTTTACAAGATAGTTTAAAAAAATATCGTTATGTAAAAATAGATATGAATACAACTTTTGATCTCATTTCTAATGAGAGTAAACAAAAATTTGTAATGGATAGATTTAAAAAATCTAAAAAATATAAAGCCGCTACTTTGATGATACAAAAATATATTCTTAAAGAAGTTCTTGCTGAAAATTTTACAGAAGAAGCAATTACAAAACAAAAAGTTCCAAAACAAAAAAAATACAGTAATTATCACATTAATAATTGGGCTTGTAAGGTCAAATTAAATGACGGTAAAGTTGATGATAAAAGCTATAAGAAAATAAAAAAACTATATGAAAAATATTTTGAAAATAAATTTATTGCGTATAATTATTTGTATAGCGAAATATTTTTTCGAGAAATGCCAAAAGAAAATCTTAAAATCAAAGAGTTACAAGATGCTATGGATATTTTATATGAAACAGATTTAGATAAAGAACTAATTAATAATTTGAATTTAGAATTTCAATTAAAAATTTTTAACGATGAAAATTCTTCTAAAAAATTAAAAATGTCAAGTTCAGAAAAAAGTAAAAAATTAATTTTAGAGATGAAAAATATGACTTGGAAAGAAAGATTATTTCTTGCTTATAAATTTATAGATAAAAAAGATTATGTTTTTTCTGCACAACTTTTAGAGCCATTTTTAGAAAAAGAAGAAATTTCAGAGAATTTTATTTTTACATATCTTTCGCTTTGTAGTCAAGATACAGAAAGACAATATACAGATAACTTCACAAAAGCCATGCACATAGCAAAAGTTTTAAATAAAGAAAGGTATTGTAATTTGTTAAAAAAAGGACTTTTTTCAATAAGAATTTTTGAAAATCCAAAAGTAAAAAAAGAATTTTGTGGTACTTGTAATTTATTTTAAATAATAATATTTTATAAATTTCAATTTTTGAAAAAATAATTAAAATTTTTGTTTTTTTCCAAAAAACAAATTTTTTTAATTATAAAAAATCATTAAAATTTTTCGCTTTTTTGAAAAAATTTTCAACCTGTACAAACCTAAAATTTTTCAAAAAAATGACAATTTTTTGGGTTTGTAAGATTGAAAAAATTTTTTTTCAAAAAATTTTTTCCAAAAAACGCCGAAATTTTACGAATTTATAAAAAAATTTTGGTTCTTCGAACCTTTTTGTGAAATGTAATATTTTTTTTATCAAAAAAAAAAATAAAATGATTCATCGTCCACGATGATTTCGTTGTATCGCACTATAAAGTATTGATTATTAACGTTTTAAT
>JAOZVH010000095.1:9333-11451 GCA_029938235.1 Bacteroidales bacterium | reverse complement strand
ATTTTTATTTCAAATTTTTATTAAAACGTTAATAATCAATAATTTATAGTGTATGTAACGAAATCATCGTGGACGATGAAGCATTTTATTTTTATTTTTGATAAAAAAAATATTACATTTCATAAAAAGGTTCGAAGAACCAGAATTAATTGATAAAAAATTATCAATTCTACAATTTTTTCAAAGAATTAGAAAAATTTAAGGCTATAAGTCTTTCATAATTATCTCCGGGTCTTGATAAAAATACATAAATTATATAATCATTTTCTGTTTCATAATTATTTCCTTCGAAAAAGTTCTCTTTTATTTCTTGACCTTTTTTTGAAGCAAAAACATAAGAAAAATTGTAAAGACCTTGTTTTAAATATAATTTTAATTGGTAACTTTTTTTTTCAAAATTATAAATCATCTTATTTTCTTTATTAATTTTCCAATTTGTAAGCCCTCCAAAAACATAAATATCGCCATCTAAAAAAGGTATTTCGTATGGAAAATTGAAAAAAATATAAGCATAATCTGCAGAAATTTCTATTTCACTCATAGATCTTCTTAAATCAATAAAAAATTTACCATTAAAATCTTTGTAATAACGATAATCGTCAAAATTCCTGCTTTTGCCATTTTCTATAAGCACCCTGTAAATACTATCTGTAAAAAAAATCTTTTCAACTCCTTCAGATTCAAAATCGAAAGTTTTTATGTCAAAAAAACGAAATTCATTTCCTCCGAGAAAAATATTTTCCTTTTCAAAATTATAAATTAGTTCATTATCCTTAATAAATTTAGGCTCTAAATTTTTTTTAGAATTATCCCATCGTCCATTTTGAGTAACTATAACTTTCAAATCATTAAAAGGATTTCTTATGGGAAAAGAACTTGTTTCTATAATAAAATCAATTTCTTGTCCGTTGTCAAAAAAATTTAGATTTTGCGGTCTGTGAACGTCTGTTTTAATTTCTACAAGATGCTCAACTATAGAAAATCGCCTAGTTAAAACGACATTATTTTTTTCAAAATCCTCGTAAACCATTAAAATATAATTTCCAGAAATTTTAAATTTTATGTCCTCATTTGGAAAAATTAAATTATAATGTATGTAAGTTTGAAAAGTATTTGTAGAAAATTCAAAATCAGAAATTTGATTTTCTTCGAAACCATCTAAATAATCAAAAGTCATTAGTTCAGAACTTTCCCAATCAGAATTGCAATGAATAAAAGTATATGAATAATCTTTCGTATCACTGGATAAATCATCAAAACTTAATTTTATTTTTCCATCACCAAGCAATTTAATAATTGGAGGAGCAAGTTGCCAACCGTTTTTATATAATTGAACAGTTTTTATATTCTTTTTATAAGTGTTATCTTCAAAAAAAATTTTTTGAGAAAAAACACTAATTTTTAATAAAATTAAAAATATAAAAACACAAATTTTCTTTTTCATTTTCCAAAAAAATTAAAAAACAAAAAAATTAAAAAATATTTATTTTTTAATATTTTATTTCAAAAAAATTTTTTCAAAAAAAATGATAAAATTTTATGAGTTTTCAAATTATAAAAAAAAATTTCAAAAAATCGCCCAAATTTTAATGATTTTTTTATAATTTATAAAAAAATTTCAACTTGTACAAACATAAACTTTTCCCAAAAAACGCCGAAATTTTATGAACTTATAAAAAACTTTTTCCCAAAAAACGTTAATTTTTTATGAATTTTACGAGTTTACAAAAAACTAAAAAAAAAAAACAGATAATTTTTTTGGTCTGTATAGATGGAATTTTTGTTATAAAAACGTTAAATTTTTGGTCGTTTTTTGAAAAAGATTTTTTTTTATTTTGAGATTAAAAAATATTAAAATTTTAGTCGTTTTTTGAAAAAGATTTTTTTTTATTTTGAGATTAAAAAATATTAAATTTTTGGTCGTTTTTTGAAAAAATTTTTTTTCAATTAAATATTATAATATATATAAAATATTTTATAATTTTGTAAAAAAATTTTATATTATGTTTGATTCCAATATTTATCAAAAAAGAAGAATAAATTTAAGAAACCAGTTAAATTCAGGTTTAATTTTATTTTTGAGTAATCAAGAAGCTTCTTTAAATTATAAAGCAAATA
>JAOZVH010000095.1:0-9233 GCA_029938235.1 Bacteroidales bacterium | reverse complement strand
GGTTTAATTTTATTTTTGAGTAATCAAGAAGCTTCTTTAAATTATAAAGCAAATACTTATCGTTATCGTCAAGATAGTAATTTTTCCTATTTTTTTGGTTTGGATACGCCGCAATTTAATGCTATGATTGACATAGATAGCGGTTTAAATTATATTTCTGGTGTTTTTCCTGAAATGGATCATTTGATTTGGTTAGGAAGTGAAGAGGCAAAAAGAATAGAAGTTGCTGTAAAAGAAAGTGCTGTTGATAAAGGAATTACTCCGTCAGAATTTGAGGAAATTATTAAGCAAGCAATTATTGACGGTAGAAAAATTCATTTTTTACCTCCTTATCGAGCGGATCAATATTTGCAATTACAAAATCTACTCGGTTTAAATGTTTCTGCCATAGACAATTATGTTTCTGTAGAATTAATAGAAGCAGTTGTAAAAATGCGTTCTATAAAAACAGAATTGGAAATTTCTGAGATGGAAAAAGCAGCAAATATTTGTTATGAAATGCACACTACAGCAATGAAAATGGCAAAAGATGGAGTTTCTGAGCAAGAAATTGTTGGTAAAATGGAAGGTATTGCGATTTCTAAGGGTTGGGGAACATCTTTTCCTATAATTTTATCTAAGGACGGTCAATATTTGCACAATCATTTTCACGGCAATATTTTGAAAAATGGAGATTTACTTCTTGTTGATGCAGGAGCAGAAACAAATTCACATTACGCAAGTGATATGACAAGAACTTTTCCTGTTTCTGGAAAATTCTCTGAACGACAAAAAGAAATTTACGAAATAGTTTTAAAAGCAAATGAAGAAACTATAAAAGAAGTAAAACCGGGAATTTTCTTCAAAGATTTACATTTGCTTGCTGCGAAAATAATTGTCGAAGGTTTGAAAGAAGTTGGAATTATGAAAGGCGACATAGAAGAAGCCGTAAGAAAAGGTGCTCATGCTTTATTTTTTCCCCACGGTTTAGGTCATCAACTTGGCATGGACGTTCATGATATGGAAGGATTAGGAGAAAAATATGTTGGTTATAATAAAAATGTGAAACGAAGTAAACAATTCGGATTGGCATTTTTGCGTTTTGCGAAGAATTTGAAAAAAGGTTATGTTATAACTATAGAACCAGGGATTTATTTTATTCCATTAATGATAGATATGTGGAAAAAAGAAAATAAATTTTCTGAATTTATTAATTACGAAAAAGTTGAAACTTATAAAGATTTTGGTGGAGTACGAATAGAAGATGATATTCTTGTTACAGAAAATTCTTATAAAATTCTTGGGAAAAAAGTTCCTAAAAAAGTAGAAGAGATAGAAAAATTTATTTCTGAAAATAATTAAACAAATTATTATGTATTTTTTATAAATATTTAATCTATGGATCCAAATATAAGCACAGCTTTAGAGCTTCTTGCAATTGGAATGTTTACGGTTTTTACCATTTTAACTTTTGTTGTTTTAATAGGAAATGGTATTATAATTTTTGTAAATAAAGCTTTTCCAGAAGATAAAAGAGCGAAGAAAATTCTTCATAAAGTTCTTCATCTTGATAGTGCAAAAGAAAAAATTAGTAATAAAAAACTTGCAGCTATTGTCAGTGCTGTGGATATTTTTACCAGAGGAAAAGGTAAAGTTATAGAAATTAAAAAAATAAAAAAATAAAAAAATGGGACGAGAAATAAAATTTAGTCTTCTTTATAGGGATATGTGGCAATCGATGGGCAAATACGTTCCACGTGTTGACCAGTTAGTCAAAGTTGCTCCGGCAATTATTGATATGGGTTGTTTTAGGAGAGTTGAAACCAACGGAGGAGGTTTCGAACAAATAAACTTGCTATTTGGTGAGAACCCAAATAAAGCTGTGAGAGATTGGACGCAACCGTTTAATGACGTAGGCATCCAAACTCACATGTTAGAAAGAGCTTTGAATGCTATTCGTATGAATCCAGTTCCTGCTGATGTTAGAGAATTAATGTTCAAAGTAAAAAAGAAACAAGGAACAGATATTTCACGTTCTTTTTGCGGACTAAATGACCCTCGAAATTTAGAAAATTCTATAAAATTTGCTAAAAAAGGAGGAATGATTTCTCAGGCATCTTTAAGTTTGACTTATTCTAAGGTTCATACCGTAGAATATTATTCTAAATTAGCAGAGAAATTAATTGAACTTGGAGCAGATGAAATTTGTGTAAAAGATATGGCAGGAATTGGTCGTCCTGTTTTTATTGGCAAAATTGTTAAGAATATAAAAAAAAGACATCCAAAAATTATTGTTCAATATCACGGACATTCTGGACCTGGTTTTTCTGTTGCTTCCACTCTTGAGGCGGTAAGAGCCGGAGCTGATTATATAGATGTTTCTATGGAGCCACTTTCCTGGGGAACAGGACATGCTGATTTAATTACCATTCAAGCGATGTTAAAAGATGCTGGTTATAAAGTTCCAGACATTAACATGAAAGCATATATGGAAGTAAGAGCTATGACACAGGAATTTATTGATGATTTCTTAGGTTATTATATTAATCCAAAAAATCATTTTATGAATTCATTACTTATCGGTTCTGGTTTACCCGGCGGAATGATGGGAAGTTTAATGGCTGATTTGGAAAATAATTTGAAAAGTATAAATAAATCTCTTAAAAAACAAGGAAGACCATCTTTAAATCAAGACGGTTTATTGATAGAATTATTTAATGAAGTTGCATATATCTGGCCTAAACTTGGTTATCCACCACTTGTTACTCCTTTTAGTCAATATGTTAAAAACGTTGCTCTTTTTAATGTTATGCAAATGTCAAAAGGGAAAAAACGTTGGTCTATGATAGATGACAATACTTGGGACATGCTTACAGGAAAATCTGGAAAATTAATTGGTGCTGTTGCTCCGGAATTAATTGATCTTGCAAAAAAACAAGCTAGAGAATTTTATACTGGTGTTCCTCAGGATTTATATCCTAATGATCTTCATGTTTATAAAAAAGAGATGCAAGATAAAGGTTGGGATTTTGGGCAAGATGACGAAGAATTATTAGAACTTGCAATGCATCCTCAGCAATATCGCAATTACAAGTCTGGAAAAGCGAAAGCGGATTTTGAAGCTGATATTAAAAAACGTAAAGAGGCAAAAACAGAGGTAAAAACGGAAAAAGTTCCAACAAGCGTTGCTATGAATTTTGCTCCAAAAACTCTAAATGTAGATGTAAATGGAGAGAAATTTGTTGTAAAAGTTGATTATGATGGTTCTCAAAAACCAGCAGATACAAAGGTAAAAGAAGAAAAAACTTTTAAAAAATCTGAGAATGCAAAAGAAATAATTGCTCCTCTGGAGGGGAAATTTTTCTTAACAAAAGATAATACAGAAACTGCAGTTAAAGTTGGTGATATTATTAAAGTTGGTGATATTATTGGTTATATAGAATCAATGAAAGTTTATAATGCTATCAGCGCAGATTGTTCAGGAAAAGTTATTGAAATGCTTGTTCAAAACGGAAGCGAAGTGGAAGAAGATGATGTATTAATTTTCGTAGAATAATTATTTGATATGACAATTTTCGATAATTTATTTAAAATGACCGGACTGGGAGCGATAACTCCATGTACGGTTGTTATGTGGTTTATAGGTTTTATTCTGCTTTATCTCGGAATAAAGAAAAAATATGAACCATTATTATTAGTACCTATTGCTTTTGGTTTGTTGCTTGTGAATTTTCCCGGAGTTTTGCCGTCTGGTGAAAGCATGGGAGTTGTTACAGCAACAGACGAAAATGGAATTATGCACAAAACTCTTATTGAAATAGCAAAAGAACATGGAATTTTAAATTTTCTATATTATTCTTTGATAAAAACGGGTTTTCTTCCACCAATAATTTTTATGGGAGTTGGTGCGATGACGGATTTTGGTCCTATGTTAAGAAATCTAAGATTAGCATTTTTTGGTGCTGCTGCACAAATAGGAATTTTTACTGTGATTTTTGCTGCACTTTTTAGTGGTATTTTTGATATGAACGAAGCTGCTGCGCTTGGAATTATTGGTGGTGCCGATGGTCCAACAGCAATTTATACAACCATTATACTTGCTGACCATTTACTGGGTCCAATTGCAATTGCCGCTTATTCTTATATGGCACTTGTTCCGGTTGTAATTCCTATGGTTGTGAAACTCCTAATGAGTAAAAAAGAGTTGAAAATAAATATGCGAGAAATGGATAAAAAATATCCTAAAAAACGTGAAATAAAAAATATACATACTGTAAAAATTTTATTTCCAATAATTCTTGCACTTATTATTGCGATACTTGTTCCTTCGGCTTTACCACTTGTTGGAATGTTACTTTTCGGAAATTTATTAAAAGAAATCGGAGAAAGTACAAGTCGTCTTTCGACAACTGCTTCTGGTACTTTAATGAATATTGCAACTATATTTCTTGGTCTTTGTGTTGGAGCGACTATGACAGCAGAAGCTTTTTTCGATTTAAAAACAATAGGAATTATAGTAGGAGGATTTTTTGCTTTTTCCATTTCTATAGCTGGCGGAATTATTTCTGTAAAAGTTTATAATTTATTTGCTGAAAAAAAAATCAACCCTTTAATTGGTGCAACAGGTTTAAGTGCTGTTCCTATGGCTTCTCGTGTTGCTAATGAAATTGCATTGAAAAATGACCCTAAAAATCATATTTTACAATACGCAATGGCAAGTAATATTTCCGGAGTAATTGGTTCTGCAGTTGCCGCTGGTGTGTTAATCTCATTTCTTTCGTAGAATTTTTATTAAAAAAAAATTCCAAATTAAAAATTTGGAATTTTTTTTTAATAAAAATTTCAAAATTCGTCCAAAATTTTAATATTTTTTCAAAAAATCGTCCAAAATTTTAAGATTTTTAAAATCAAAATAAAAAAAATTTTTTCCAAAATTCGCCCAAAATTTCAATATTTTTTGAAATTTAAATTAAAAAAATTTTTCAAAAATTCGTCCAAAATTTTAATATTTTTTATTTTTAAATTAAAAAAAATTTTTTTCAAAAAATCGCCAAAATTTTAAGATTTTTTTTTGAAATTAAAAAAATTTTTTTTCTAAAAATCATCCAAAATTTTAAGATTTTTAAATTTCAAATTAAAAAAACTTTTTTTCAAAAATCGCCAAAATTTTCAAATTAAAAAAAATCTTAAAAGAACATTGGAGTTTTTTTTAACCTCCAATATTTCTACATTAGAAATGTTAAAAAAAAAATTTCATCAAAAACGGCATTTTTTTAATTATTTTTAATAATTAAAAGAATTGAACAAAAAATTTTATTCAATTTTATTTTCTCTTTTAAAAATAAAATATTCAAATTCTAAATAAAAAGTCATTTTTTATTCTCAATAAGAATTAATTTTTTTTTATTTTTTATTTTTATATAAAAATATTAATTTATATTGCGTTTTTATAAAAAAATTTTTTTTTCAAAATACGCACAAATTTTTTAAAAAAAATTTTAAAAAATTTTAAAAAATTTTAAAAATAAAGAGATGTTAAAAAAAATTTATTTGCAAATTTTTATTTGCGTGTTTTATTTGGGTTTTTCTTTTGCCCAGGAAAACAATTCTTTAGAAGTTAAAGAATTAAAGTTGAAAAATGGTTTAACTGTTTTTCTTAATGAAGACAATACACAACCAACAGTTTACGGTGCAGTTGTTGTGAAAGGTGGAGCGAAAAGAGACCCTAAAGATGCAACAGGTATTGCTCATTATTTAGAGCATATGTTTTTCAAAGGTACAGAAGATATTGGAACTGTCAGTTACAAAAAAGAAAAAGCTTATCTGGATAAGATAAGTATTTTGTATGACAAAAGGAAAGAAGCAAAAACAGAAAAAGAACGAGATGCTATTTTAAAAGAAATTACTGATTTAACAACTAAGGCAAATGAATTTGCAATTCCTAATGAAATAGACAAAATTTTGGAGAATATGGGTTGTGAAAATGTAAATGCTTTTACAAGTCATGATGCGATTGTTTATTTCAATTCAATGCCGTCTAATCAAATTGAAAGATGGTTGGAAGTTTATAGCAATAGATTTGATAAGCCTGTTTTTCGTATGTTTCAAAGTGAGTTAGAAGTTGTTTATGAGGAAAAAAATATTTCTATGGATAATCCATTTGAAATGGCTTTCGAAGAACTTAGCAAACGTATGTATAAAGTTCATCCTTACGGACAACAAACAGTGCTTGGTTCAGTAGAGCATTTAAAAAATCCTTCGCTGAGTAAAATGTATGAGTTTTTCAAAACTTATTATGTTACAAATAATATGGCTTTAGTTTTATCGGGAAATTTCAAAAGCAAAGAAATTATTCCAATAATAGAAAAAAAGTTTGGTAAATTAAGAAGTGGGAAAGTACCAAAATTGCCATTATGGAAAGAAAAAGAGTTTAACGGTAGAGAGTTTTTTGAAGTTGCAATGACACCTATGAATGCTGGTATCATTGGATTTAGAACTGTAAAAAAAGGACATAAAGATGAAGTAATTCTTCAAGTTATGAATAATGTGCTTTCTAACAGTTCCGGAACTGGTCTTTTGGATAAATTAATTACTGATGGGAAAATTATGCAAGCCGGAGCAAATTCTTCTTTGCAAATTGATATGGGTTCATCTATGTTTATTTTTATTCCAAGAATTATGGGTCAATCATTAGAAGAAGCAGAGAAGTTGGTTATGGGGAAAATTAAAGAATTAAAAGATGGCAAATTCGACGATGAATTTGTAAATGCAATAAAAGTTCAGTTAGATAAAGATTTTCAAAGGGGTTTTGAAAAAATTCAATCCAGAACATTAAGTATAGTTTTTAACTTCTTGGAAGGGAAATCCTGGAAAGAATATTTAAAATATTCTAAAGAATTATCAAAAGTTACAAAAGAAGATATTATCAGAATAGCAAAAAAATATTATGGTAAAAATTACTTAGTAATGTACTCGAAAATGGGACGACCTGATAAGAAAAAATTAGAGAAACCAAAATATAAACCTAAGGCAAATCTTAGTAATTCTGAGGCAAAATCTGATTATTTTAAATCTCTTGATAAAATAAAAATTAGAAGTGAAGAGCCTAAGTTTATAAGTTTTTCTGATGCAAATAGTAAAGAAGTTTCTGATGTTAAATTTAAAGATATTTCAAAATTAGTTCATTTTTACCATAAGAAAAATCCAATAAATAATGTTTTTACTATAAGAATTAAATATGGTGTTGGTTCACGCGAAATGCCAATTTTAAAAGAAACTGCTTCTTATTTAAGTTATCTTGGCACAGAAAAAAAAGTTTTTGAAAAATATAAAAAAGAACTTCAAAAAATTGGTGCTGATATTTATATGACTTGTTCTGATAATTATTTTTCAATTTCTGTGGAAGGTATGGATAAATATTTAAAAGAAACTTTAATTTTATTGAAAGAATTTTTAGAAAAAGTAAAAAAAGACGATAGTAAAATTGATATTTTAAAATCAAATTCTGAGATGACTTTGCAAACAGAAGACAAAACTCCAAATACTGTCGGACGTGCTTTGATGGAATATGCTTTATATAAGAAGAAATCAAGTTTTATAAATAGATTAGTTCCTTCGGAAATTTCTAATTTAAAAGGTGAAAAATTATTAGCATCTTTTGCGGATGTTCAAACTTATGAGCAAGATATTCATTATGTTGGGAAAATTCCTTTAAAGCAAGTGGAAAGTATTCTTAAAAATACTTTGCCTTTAAAAAAGGCTATGAAAAAAAGTAAGTCTCCGATGTCCAGAAAGCGAGAAAAATACAAAGAAAATACCATTTATTTATTAGATGACCCAAATGTTGTTCAAAGTCAAGTTTATATGATAGTTGAAGGAAATCCAAATAATTTAAAAGAAAGAGCTGTTTCTGATGCTTTTAATAAATATTTTGGCGGCGGTATGTCTTCTCTTCTTTTTCAAGAAATTAGAGAATTTCGTTCTCTTGCATATACAACTTATGGAACTTATGCAACACCATTTTTTGAAAAAGAATCTGGTTTTACTTATGGTTATGTTGGAACACAAGCCGATAAAACTCACGAAGCAATAATTGTTATGAATGATATTTTACAAAAATTGCCTGAAAAACCAGAACGTATGGGAAATATAAAAAATTCACTCTTACAATCTGTAAGCACAAATGCTCCGAGTTTTAGAGGAGTAACTAATGTTGTTGAATCCTGGAGAAAAAAAGGATATAAAAAAGATATTAGAAAAGAGAAAATGCAAACTTATAAAAAGATGTCTTTTAAAGATATTGTAGAATTTCATAAAAAGAATATTTCTAAACGTCCGGTATTAATTACTATAGTAGGTGATAAAAAACTTATAAATTTAAAAGAAATTAAAAAACTTGGTAAAATTATAGAAGTTAAAAAAGAAGAAATTTTTAAAAAGTAAATTTTTTTAATTGCATATAAATTTATTTTATATGCAATTTTTTTTAAAAAATTTGATGTTTTTCATTAAATTTTTTTAAATATTTAAATTTTAATTTCCTTCTTTTTCGTTTACTTAAATTTATATATTCTTCATAAATTTCTTTATCTTTTTTTAGTAGTTTTTCTAAATTTCTTCTATTGTATTCCATAATTTTTCCATTTGAAAAATCAAGAATATATTGTCTCATTTCGGTTGTTTTGTAAGTTCCATTTCTCATAGAAAAATTAGAATTATAAGAATATGGATTAGCAGGTCTTGTTTGTGATCTTGTTAAATTTGCTACAAAATGCGACAAAAGACCAATTATTCCTATGCGATTAAATTCACCATTCCAATTAATATAAATATTTCCTTTTTGACAATAACCCCAAATTTTCTTTTTAGAAATTTTCCTTTCTACACCCTTAGAATCAAAAATAATTATATAATTTTGTTTCATAAGTTGTTTAAAAAAATCTAAGCTGCTATAATTTATTGAAGTTGTAATTTTATTTTTTGGAAAAGGTTTATTATTTTTTAATGATTCAAAATTAAAATATAAACCATCTTTAAATTCAAATTTTTTTGATGTATTTATAAATTTACTTTTTTCATCCTGAGAAAAAGATAAATTGAAAATAAAAATTAAAAAATAAAATAAATAAAATTTTTTTGTCATTTTAAGATTCTTAATAGAATTGAAAACTTCAAAGTTAAAAAAAAACATAAAATTATTTAAAAAAAACATTAATTTTTTTTAAAATATTTTTTTTAAGTTTGCGTTTTAATTT
>JAOZVH010000296.1 GCA_029938235.1 Bacteroidales bacterium | reverse complement strand
AAAAAATTTTTTTTTAAATTATAAAAAATCATTAAAATTTATCGTTTTTTGGAAAAAATTTTTTTTTAAATTATATAATCCTCAATAATATTTTCAAAATTTCCTAATATTTTTGAAATATTTTTGAAATATTTTTGAAATATTCTTTAATCATATTAATTGATTTAATTGTTGTTTACTATCTAATTGAAATTCATAAATTCCACTCCAAAGCATATAATCTTTGAAATCTCCTAATTCACCATTATCAAATTGCTCATAAAATTTATCTGTTTTCATTTGATATTTTTCTTCGAATTTATCAAGTTTATATTGCATATTAGCAATTTCTTGCTTCAAACGATTGATATGATAATCTAAAAATTTATCTGCAAATAAATTATCACCTAAAATTTTTATTAAAACTTTGCATCCTAATTGCATTAGGTTTTTGCAAATTAAAAACTATTTGTTCCATATTATTATAATCTTTTTTAATAAA
This sequence comes from Bacteroidales bacterium, assembly GCA_029938235.1. Taxonomy (GTDB): domain Bacteria; phylum Bacteroidota; class Bacteroidia; order Bacteroidales; family 4572-128; genus 4572-128. The sequence continues at coordinate 2,832 of JAOZVH010000296.1, read as the reverse complement.
ACGAACAAAAAATTAAAAAATTATTTTTCAATAATTTTTTTTTAATTCATTAAAAAATTTATCGTTTTTTTGAAAATTTTTTCAAAAAAATGCCAAAATTTTAATGATTTTCAAAATTAATAAAAAAAAATTTTCAAAAAACAACGAAATTTTAATATTAAAAAAAAAATTCTCATAAAAATGCCGATTTTTAAAATTAAAAAAAATTTTTTTTTCAATAAAATGCGTACTTTTTAATGATTTTTAAAAATTAAAAAAAAAATTTTTTTATTTAATTTTTTTATTTTAATTTGTAAAAATTAATTTTAATTGGATGTATGATATAAATTAATATATTAGAATGCTTTATGTAACAGAAGGTGCATAAAGTCATCCGTTATACACAATTCGAGAATTTACAAACACATAATAACTTGAAAAAAATGAATGAAGAACAATTTAAGAAGCTCACGAAAAGGTTAAATAGTAAGATTAGTAATGTATCAAATATTCTAACTGACGAAATTCAATATTCGCCAGATAATAAATACCTTACAACTCTAAGTAAAAAAATAGCCTCAACGAAAGAAAAATGCGAAAAGCAATCTTTTAAGATAGCTGTGCTTGCCTTAATAAAAGCAGGAAAATCAACTTTTATAAATGCAATTTTAGGAAATGATTTTTTACCGTCAAATACTTTTCCTGAAACATCAAGAATTGTTAGAATAGTACATTCCTCAGAAACAAAACTCGTGGATAGTTCTAAAGATTTAGTAATCGTAGGATTAAGTGAAATCCAAAATTATATTAAGCAACTAAACATTGATGCACGAGAAAATAATCAACAACCTACTGAGGACGAGTTGATACTACACGCGCCGATATTCAAACTGAAAGACGAGAAACTTAATGGAGTTTCTTTTGAAATACTTGACACACCAGGTCCCGATGAAGCTGGTGCTGATAAATTACGAGAAAGAGTTAATAACATGTTAAGCTCAATTGATGTAATTGTGTACATGCTGGATTATACAAGATTAAATGCTCAAGCGGAAAAAGAACTTCTTGAAAAACTCAGAAATCTGAGAGAGGATTTATTAGAAAATATCAAAAATAGGTTGTTTTTTGTTGTAAATAAAATTGATGCAAAATCAGAACTAAGTCCTGACAAAAATGAAACTATTGAATTTGTTCATAAAAATATTCAACCGATAATTCCAACATTAACAAGAGATAAGATATTAGTTGCTTCCTCTGAATATGCATTGCTATCAAGAATGTTAATGTCTGACAATTATGATAGAAAAAAAGACTTTGCCAAAATTGCTTATGGTGAATTAATGGCTGAACATAAGTCAAATGAAGATTGCAAAAATGACAGTCCTAATATTTTAAAAAAGAGTAATATTCCAGAGATTGAAGATAAAGTTATTTCGCATATTTATCAAAATAGGAGTGTTATCCTGATAGAAACTCTTATTTCCGATACTTTTAAAGTCGTAAAAGAATTGATAAAATACTTCACAACTACCAGAGGTGCATTGAGTAAAGATATTGACAGCATAGCCAGTGATTTAGAACAGATAAGAAAGGAGGTAAATGAGGCAAAAAAGAATTTAGAGGACGTTAACCAACTTGCGTCCAGCTTCAAATTAGAAATTAAAGATTGGATACAAAATAATTTCAATGATTTTAAAGAAAGTGTAGAAATTATAATAAATAAATCATTCGACAATCCGAATAGTTTAGATACATCTCATAATTCAGATAATCATGGTATTGTAATAGACATTGCTTCAATTGCTGGTAAGTTTGTTACAGAAGTTGTTGGAATATTTAATCCACGAGTTGGCGAATTTTTGAGGAAAATATTTAAACGTTCAGAAGGTGCTGTCCTCAATTTAAAAGATTTAATAAGCAAAATAAAAATATTGAAGTCCTCAAAAAATGAAGCAGATTTAAGAACAACTGTAATTGCGTTAAATAATAGTATTGTTTCATTTATGAGTTCAGCTTTTGTCGAATTTAGAGATGAATTGGAATACGATGCAATAAAAAAACAGAAAGATTTATTTTCTCAATTTGAAGATGTTGTTAATCATTCAAGGAAACAAATAGAAACAAAAATTGGAAAACAACTAAATATAGAATTGGAAGAAACCCCAATATCATTTCCTGTTGATGACATGAACTCATTTCACAATGACATTAATGAATTTATAAAACGTCATGAAAAAAGGACTACGGAAACAATAAAAAATGGTTGGTGTCGAAAAGATGAATATCGAACTGTTACAGATGTCATTTTTACAGTTGATAAAAGTGATATAAAAAAACATTGGCTAAAAGAAATTGACACAATGCACCGAAGTTCATTGATTACAGCAGAAAAACTTGTTGATAAACATATCAATAAGCAAATTGAAAATGCAAAGAATACATTTATCGAATATGCTGATAACTACATTTCAATAATCAGTAGGGAGTATCAAGAAAAACAAAAAGGAAATAAGCAATATAAAGCTCGTATTGATAATATTGAAAAAATCTTAGATGAGATAAAAGAAATAAGCAAAGACCTAATTGATATAAAATCAGGTGTATAACATGCTACTTGCCGTCAGTGGTTTTGGGGTGTTTTGCTTCGCCTACGGCTTCGCAAAAACACCCCAAAACCACCGCCGCAAGTAGCTTTTCGTTAGAAGTAACTCCGAAAACAAAAATATAGACAGAAAATTCAATAAATGAAAAAAGCAATCGTAATAGGAGCAACATCAGGAATTGGAAAAGAATTAGCACATATGCGTCAAGCGTCCACGCCATAGCCGTCAGTCTAAGGACTTAAATTATTGA
>JAOZVH010000295.1 GCA_029938235.1 Bacteroidales bacterium | reverse complement strand
TTTCAAAATAAAAAATATTGAAAATTTTGGACGATTTTTGAAAAATATTTTTTTTAATTTTAAAATTAAAAAACATTAAAATTTTGGGCGATTTTGAAAAATATTTTTTTTTATTTCAAAATTAAAAATATTAAAATTTTGGACGATTTTTGAAAAATATTTTTTTTTAATTTTAAAATTAAAAAACATTAAAATTTTGGGCGATTTTGAAAAATATTTTTTTTTATTTCAAAATTAAAAATATTAAAATTTTGGACGATTTTTGAAAAATATTTTTTTAAACATTGGAGGTCTTTTTTTTAACCTCCAATGTTTCCATTTTGTTTTTATAATTAAAAAAAAATTTAATTTATGAATTTAAAAAAAATTCTAAAAAATTAAAAAATTCGTTTTTTGAAAAAAAATTTATTATGAATAATATTAATTTTTCACATTTACCAATTAATAGAAAAGAAGTTTCCAGAAGAAATTGGAAAGAATTAGATGTAATTTTATTTACCGGAGATGCTTATGTTGATCATCCGTCTTTTGGTGCGGCTATAATTGGTAGAATTTTGGAGAGTCAAAATTTAAAAGTTGCTATTGTTCCACAGCCAAATTGGCGAGACGATTTAAGAGATTTTAAAAAGCTCGGAAAACCAAAATTATTTTTTGCTGTAACTTCAGGAAATATGGATTCTATGGTAAATCATTATACAGCAAATTTGCGTTTACGTTCGAATGATGCTTATTCAATTGATGGAAAATCAAATTTTAGACCAGATTATGCAACTACGGTTTATTCAAATATTTTAAAAAAATTATATCCAAATATTCCAATAGTTATTGGAGGAATAGAAGCATCTTTGCGTCGTTTCACTCATTATGATTTTTGGTCTAATAGTTTAAAAAAGACCATTTTAAAAGATAGTAAAGCTGATTTGTTAATTTATGGTATGGCAGAAAAACCTTTAATTGAATTGGTAGAAAACTTGAAAAAAAATGTTAAATTCAAAGAAATAAAAAATTTAAAACAAACGGCATTTCTTCAGAAGAAGAACGATTTTTTATCAAAAAAATGGGAGATAATAAAATTATTTTCTCACAAAGAATGTTTGAAAAATAAAATAAAATTTGCAAAAAATTTCGTAAAAATAGAAAAAGAATCAAATAGATTTTCATCTAATAAAAGAATTTTACAAGAATTTGATAATGAAATACTTGTTGTTAATCCTCCAAACGATAGTTTGTCCGAAAAGGAAATGGATAAAATTTATGATTTACCTTTTACTCGTTTACCGCATCCAAAATACAAAAATAAAATTATTCCAGCTTATGAAATGATAAAATTTTCTGTAACAATTCATAGGTCTTGTTTTGGCGGCTGTAGTTTTTGCACTATTTCTGCTCATCAAGGTAAACAAATTAGTTCTCGTTCAGAAAGTTCCATTTTGATGGAAGTAAAAAATATCACAAAAATGAAAGATTTTAAATCTTATTTATCTGATGTCGGCGGACCTTCGGCAAATATGTATAAAATGAATGCAAAAAATTTAGAAATTTGTAAAAAATGTGAAAGTCCATCTTGTATTTTTCCAAAAATTTGTAAAAATTTAAATACCAATCATGATAATTTAATAAAATTATATAAAAAAATCAATAAAATTCCAGAAATAAAAAAAGCATTCATCGGAAGCGGAATAAGATATGATTTATTTTTTGACGAAAATCAAGAAATAAAAGATACAAAATTGGAATATTTAAAACAATTATTAAAATTTCATGTTTCCGGACGTTTAAAAGTTGCACCTGAACACACTGATAAAAAAGTTTTAAATTGTATGAGGAAACCCTCTTTTGATTTATTTATGAAATTCAATAAAATTTTTAAAATTATTATTAAAAATAATAATTTAAAATTATCACTTATTCCATATTTTATTTCCAGTCATCCGGAAAGTACCGAAAATTCTATGGCAGAACTTTCTGAAATTACAAAAAAATTGAATTTTAAATTGGAACAGGTGCAAGATTTTACTCCAACACCTATGACTTTATCAAGTGTGATGTTTTATACGAAAATAAATCCATATACTTTAAAAAAAGTTTTTGTTGCAAAAACGAAAAAAGAAAAATTAAATCAAAAAAAATATTTTTTTTGGCATAAAAAAAATTATAATTAATTTTGTAATTAAAAAAAATTATGGGAGTTTTAGAAAATTTAAAAAAATATAAAATAATACTTGCTTCAAATTCCATCAGGCGAAAAGAGTTATTAAATAAATTGGGCATTGATTTTTCTGTGAAAGCCAGTGAAAATTTTGATGAAACTTATTCTAAAAATTTAAAAAAGGAAGAAGTGGCGATTTTTTTATCTAAAAAAAAAGCAAGATCCTTAGAAAAAAAAATTTCTGATAATGAAATATTTATAACTGCAGATACTATCGTTTGTTTCGAAGATGAAATTTTAGGGAAACCAAAAGATGAGAAAGAGGCTCAGGAAATGCTTAATAAACTTTCAAATAATAAACATGAGGTTATCACCGGAGTTTGTGTTTTTAGCAAAAAAAAAGAAAAATTTTTTTTTACGAAAACAGACGTTTTTTTTAAAAAAATTTCTGATGAAGAAATTAATTATTACATTAAAAATTATAAGCCTTTCGATAAGGCTGGTGCTTATGGTATTCAAGAATGGATAGGTTTAGCCTTTGTTGAAAAAATTGAAGGTTCATATTTTAATGTTGTTGGTTTACCAATTTCAAAATTATACGATATTTTAAAAGAATTTTAAGATAAAAAAAATAATTTTTATAAAAATTTTAAATTATGCGAAAAAAACTGAAAGAAACAAAATTTGTAAAATATTATGTAGATTTAGAAAGATCTTTATTAGAATAAATTTGGGAAAATAAAGATGGAAATATGACAGATGATGATTATAAAGAAGAAATGAGAAATTATTTATATTTTGTTTTTAATTATAAATTAAAGTTTTTATTAATAGACACAAGGCTTTTTAATTATATTATTACTCTGGAAATCCAAGAATGGGTAGATGATGAAATAGCAATAATAACAAAAAACATAATTAAAAAAATAGTTTTTGTAATGCCTAAAGATTTTGTTTCTCATATGTCAATTGAACAAACTATGGAAGAAGAAAATAGTTTAGAGTGTCAAGAAGTTTTATTTTTTGAAGGTATAAATGAAGCAAGAAGTTGTTTTTAAAAAATAAAAAATTTAATTGATAAAAAAAATTATTAATTAATAATTTTTCTAATTCTTTGAAAAGAATTAAGGCTCTTCGAACCTTTTTGTGGAGGAGAATTTTTTTCACAATAAAATTGTGAAA
>JAOZVH010000294.1 GCA_029938235.1 Bacteroidales bacterium | reverse complement strand
AATGGAGAAGCGATATTTCAGATAGTTTAGAAAATTTAGATTTAGATTTTTCTGATGAATGGCAAAGTGATATTTCTGATAGTTTAGCAAATTTAAAGGACAGCATAGAAAATAATTTTTTATTAAAAAATACAATGTTTGCTGGAGATGCTGTTGGAGAATATGATAATTTAAGTGTTCAAGCTATTCTTGGAAAACAAATAGATACTACAGAAACAGGAATAAATGAAGGAGACATTTTAAAATATGATGGAGAAAAATGGGTAATTGACCAAGATAATAGTAAAATTTATAAAGGCGGAGATGCAATTGATATTAATAATAATGATACAATTAGCACAAGAGTTGATAATGAAATTATTATTATTAATGATGAAAATAATTTATCCATTCAAAATTCTTCAATAGGTACTGAACAATTAGCATCTAATGTTTTATTTAATGATATTCAAACAACATCGATGGATGCATTTCAATTGGAAACTGTAACATTAGAAGCAAACACTATAGATGCAGAAAATATTAGTGTTAATGGTTCACTCACATCTGTATATCTAAATGCTACTGGTAGTTTTATGGTTTCAAGAAATGAAGTTGATTCTGATTATACGCCTACTGGAAGACCACAAGTTATAGTTGCAGTAATAAATACCGATGAAGAAAGAACAATAACCTTAGAAAATGGAACCATTAAAAAAGGTAAAATTTTAATTATTAAAGATGAGTCTGGTGGTGCAGGAACAAACAATATTACTATAGAATGTTTAGATGGATTAACTATTGATGGTTCTCCTTTTAAAACTATAGATACAAATTATGGTGTTCTTAGAATTTATTATAGTGGTGAAAATTGGTTTACTTTTTAAAAATTAAGAAAATATATATTTTAAATACCTGATTTTTAATAAAAATCAGGTATTTTTAATTATAAAAAATCATTAAAAAATTGTTGCTTTTTTGAAAAAATTTTTTTAATTATAGAAAATCATTAAAAAATGGTCGTTTTTTTCAAAAAAAAATATTTTTAATTATAAAAAATTGTCGTTTTTTCAAAATTTTTTAATTTTCAAAATAAAAAAAATTTTTTCAAAAATTGCCCAAAATTTAATGTTTTTTTGAAATAAAAAAAATTTTTTCAAAAATCGTCCAAAAGTTTAATATTTTTAATAAAACAACATTTGTTTGGTCGAAACATTGGTGTTAAAAAAGAAACCTCCAATGTAATGTTAAAAATTTTTTTTTCAAAAATCGTCCAAAATTTTAATATTTTTTAATTTTGAAAATTAAAAAAATTTTTCAAAAAATCACCCCAAATTTTAACATTTTTTAATTTTGAAAATTAAAAAAATTTTTTTCAAAAAATTTTTTCATTATGTGTCAAGTGTCCACGCTTGACGCATATAGTTTTTTTTTAATTTTCATTAAAAATAAGGAAAAAAGTTTTTTTGTAATAAAATAATTATACTATTGTAAAAAATATAATTAGAACTATAAGTAAATATATTAAAAAGGTTTTATGTAACAGGAAGTACACAAAGCCATCCGTTAGCTTTAATACAAATAAATATTGAATAAATATGAAAATTACTAAATGGATTAAAAATTACTCACCTTTTATTTCAAAGTTTGGATTCTGGAAAGGACCTAGGATAGCGAAAATGCTTTTTCCAACAAATGGTGGATTTAAACTGATTTCTATTAAGGTTCCTGAGATTAAGACCCCTGTTTATGTTAGAACAGGAAGTTCTGATGTTTCTAGTTTTTGTGAACTTTTCTTGGATACTGATTATCCGCTACCTGACAGTTTATCACCTAAATTAATAATTGATGCTGGTGCAAATGTTGGGTATGCATCTTTAAAATTGATGAATAGATATAAATCTGCCACAATGATTTCTATTGAACCAGAAGAATCCAATTTTCAAGTTTTAACAAAGAATTGCGAACTTTATAGCAACTATAAAGGTATCAATAAAGCAATATGGATTAATGATGATATTGTAAAAATAACAAACCCAACATCTCGTAATACAGGATTTAGGGTTGAAAGAACAACTAAAGATGACAAAAGTGGTTTATCTGCTACCACAATCCAAGGTATCTTGAAGAACAGTGGCTTTGACAGAATTGGAATACTCAAACTTGATATTGAGGGTACAGAAAAAGAACTATTTGAAAATAATTACAAGAAATGGATTGATAAGGTGGATGTATTAATTATTGAATTACATGATAGATTCAAACGAGGATGTGCCTTGACATTCTATTCTGCTATTGATTCATATGATTTTGTTCATTACAATTCTCAGAGAGACAACTTAATATTTATCAGAAAGGAAATACTAAAAGCTAACAAAACCTAAACAATGCGCCTGTGCGGTGTTTTCACCGCACAATCATTCAATTTCAAAATAAAAAAAATTTTTTCAAAAAATCGCCCAAAATTTTAATATTTTCATTTTTTAAAAATTTTAGATCAACAATTTTACCAATTTGAGAACCCAAATAACATTAAAAAATCTATCAAAAGATCTTTATTAACATATTGACCAAATAATTTTTTAAATCCAAAATCTGTAAATGGATTTATAAATATTGCTTTATTTTTTTTATTTTTTTTCATAATATATAATTTAAAATTCAATTAATAATAAATTTTTGAAAAAAAAAATTTTTTTCAAAAAAATGTCAAAATTTTTATGATTTTTTATTTTGAAATTAAAAAAATTTTTTTTCAAAAATTCGCCCAAAATTTTAATATTTTTAATTTTCAAAATAAAAAAAATTTTTTCAAAAAAATGTCCAAAATTTTAATATTTTTAATTTTCAAAATAAAAAAATTTTTTTTCATAATTCGTCCAAAATTTCAATATTTTTTAATTTTAAATAAAAAAATTTTTTTTTCAAAAAATCGCCCAAAATTTTAATATTTTTTAATTTCAAAATAAAAAAAATTTTTTTTTAAAAAACGTCCAAAATTTTAATATTTTTTATTTTGAAATTAAAAAAAATTTTTTTTTCATAATTCGTCCAAAATTTTAACATTTTTTAATTTCAAATAAAAAAAAATTTTTTTTCATAATTCGTCCAAAATTTTAACATTTTTTAATTTCAAATTAAAAAAAATTTTTTTCAAAAATCGTCCAAAATTTTAATATTTTTTATATTTCAAATTAAAAAAAATTTTTTTTCATAATTCGTCCAAAATTTTAACATTTTTTATATTTCAAATTAAAAAAAATTTTTTTCAAAAATCGTTCAAAATTTTAATGATTTTTTTTTTTAATCGTCCAAAATTTTAATATTTTTTAATTTTAAAATAAAAAAAAATTTTTTTCA
>JAOZVH010000094.1 GCA_029938235.1 Bacteroidales bacterium | reverse complement strand
AAAATTTTGGACGAATTTTGAAAAAATTTTTTTTATTTTAAAATTAAAAAATGTTAAAATTTTGGACGATTTTTAAAAAAAATTTTTTTTTAATTTCAATTAAAAAAATAATTTTTGAAAAAATTATTTTTTTCTAAGTTGAAAATTTTCGCCAAGATAAACTTTTCTAACTTTTTCATCATTAGAAAGTTCTTCTGCTGTTCCTGTTTTTAAAATATTCCCCTCGAAAAGCAAATATGCTCTATCTGTTATTTTTAAAGTTTCGTGTACATTATGGTCAGTAATTAAAATTCCAATATTTTTTTTTTTTAATTTTGAGACGATTTCTTGAATGTCTTCGACAGCAATTGGGTCCACTCCGGCAAATGGTTCATCTAATAAAATAAATTTAGGATTTATTGACAAAGCTCTTGCAATTTCTGTTCTTCTTCTTTCTCCTCCGGAAAGTTGATTTCCATAGCTTTTTCTTATTTTATTCAAACTAAATTCATTTATCATTGATTCCAAACGTTCTTTTTGCTTTTCCTTAGAATAATTTGTCATCTCTAAAACTGCTTTAATATTGTCTTCCACAGTCATTTTCCTAAAAACCGAAGCCTCCTGAGCAAGATATCCTATTCCTTTCTGAGCACGTTTATAAATCGCTTCTCTTGTTATATCCAATTTATCAAGATAAATTTTTCCCGAATAAGGTCTGATTAAACCAACTATCATATAAAAAGACGTTGTTTTTCCTGCTCCATTTGGTCCCAAAAGTCCAACAATTTCACCCTGTTCTACAGAAATAGAAACACCTTTTACAACAGTTCTTTTTCCATATTTTTTAACAATATTTTCTGTGTATAATCTCATAAAAAAAAATTAAGCCGACCAATAAATAATTTTTTTTGTACGAAAAAACTCTTCTTCAAAATAATCTTTTAAATTATAAATTGAAATTTGTTTTTTATAATTTTTTATTTCATCAACAAAATCTCCACCTTTCCAGTAGAAAATTCCATTTGGCAAAGAATTTTTATGCTTAAAATGTATATTTTTTTTTGAAAAATTCAAAAATTTACTAAAATTTGTCACAGATCTACTGACAACAAAATCAAATTTTTTTGCAAAATTCTCAGCTCTAATTTGTTCAGATTGACAATTTTCTAATTCTAATTTTTCAATAATATTTTTCACAACTTTAATTTTTTTTCCTATGGAATCTATCAGATAAAAATTAACTTTTGGAAAAAAAATTGCAAGCGGAATACCCGGAAATCCTCCACCTGTTCCTATGTCGAGAATTTTTGTATTTTCACGAAAATTAATTATTTTTGTGATGCCAAGAGAATGTAAAATATGCTGTTCATATAATTTATGAATATTTTTCCTTGAAATCAAATTAATTTTAGAGTTCCAAAAATTATAAAGTTCTTCTAAACTTTCAAATTGATTAATTTGTTTTTTTGTCAGTTCCGGAAAATAATTTTTTATTTTTTTCATAATTTTTTAATTTAAACCAGTGCTTCCAAAACCTTTTTTTCCTCTCATAGTTTCTTCTAAAATTTCAACTGGTTTCCATTTTGCTTGTAAACACGGTGCAATTATTATCTGAGCAATCCTGTCTCCATCTTTTATCAAAACTTCTTTATCGGACAAGTTAATTAAAATTATTCCAATTTCACCTCTATAATCTGCATCTATTGTTCCGGGAGAATTTAAAACTCCTATTCCTTTTTTCAAAGCTAATCCACTTCTTGCTCTAATTTGCGCCTCGTAACCTTCAGGAATTTCTAAATACAAACCAGTTAAAATTAATTTTCTTTCCAAAGATTTTAAAAAATAAGGTTCTTCTAAATTTGCTCTTAAATCCATACCTGCAGAAAGTTCTGTTTTATAAGATGGTAATGGATGTTTAGATTTATTTACAATTTTTATTTCTAAAAATTTGTTCTCTTTTTTGAAAAAATTTTTTTTAATACTCTCTTTAAATTTCATAATTTATTTAAAAATTTTATGTAAAAATAATTATTTTTTTTATTTTTTAAACCATTCTTTTGCTTCTTTTTCATTATTAAAAAACATAATTTTATATTTTTTATTTTGGTCTTCTTCCATTGTTTGCTCCATTGAAAGCATAGTAATAAAATCATCGCTTTCTATAATAGCATATTTAACTATCCCAATTTTAAATATTTCCGGAAGAGTTTCTTTTGCATTCCATGATTGCAAATCTGGTGTAACAATAAATTTATAATTAGTTTGGTCGGCAAGTAAATTTTTAGGATTAAATTTTTTAACATAATCAATGCCAATAAGCATAACTTTTTTATATTCTTCATCTGACATATATTTTGTTTTTGCAGACCAATAATAATTTATTGACAAATTTTTTGCGTCATAAATAAATTTAACATACTTGTTTCTGTATATTTCCATAATATATTTTTTTTAATTAAAAAATTAATTTATAGCGATATTAATAATTTATAATATCGCTATAAATTTTAATTTAAAATTATCTTTTTTGTAAAAGATTTATTTTCTGTTTTTATTTTCATAAAATAAATTCCTTTTTCTTCTTTATTCAAGTCAATAGAAACGTCTTTATCAAAATAATTTTTATAAAAAATCTTTTTTCCAAAAATGTCAAAAATTTCAATATTCATTTCTTGCATTTTATCAGTTTTTAAATAAAATTTATTTTTCGTAGGATTTGGATAAATTAATAACTTATTCTCCAAGTTTATATTTTCAATATTTACAACTCCATTATTTGCAGTAAATCTGTGCATAAATTCTTGATAATATAAATTTGCAATATCTTCGCTATGAATAATTAAAGTATTTTCATCATTTTTATTATTCGCTGAATTACTCCAATTATGCGAACCTGTCAAAACCGTTGGGTCAGAATTTGGATTATTTGGATCAACTATCATTAATTTGTGATGTAAAGTTCCGCCAACAATATTATCCGAAACGAAAGAATTACCTAAATTTTCATTTAAAATACTAACTGCTAAATCAGAACATTCACCTTCACTGTTTACGATAGTTCCAACAGTTACACCACTTTCATTTATGTTGCTTATGGCATAAACAATATCCGAACGAGTAATTAACATCGTTTCTATAAATAATTCATTATTTGCCGAATTAATAGTTTCTATGATTTTTGAATTTGTGCCGTCAGATGGACTAAAATAACATTCAACAATTTTATCATTTATCAATAATTTATGTGGAGTGTTATCTGTTTTCTCAATACTAAATTTTGAATTTGAAGCATCTGGATTTTCGCCATCACTTCCCCACATTTCTTCAAATTCCATTTGATAAACTTTTGTTATACTTTGATCCTGTAAAATAATTATATTATTTGCATCTTGATTTACATTTCCAGAGGTCATATTCATCGAACCTGTCCAAAGTATTGGGTCATTTGGGTTTTCAGAATTTGCATCTATAATAACAAATTTATTATGCATAATTCCATATTCTCCTGCTTCAGGGCTTGCAAGACGTGGCACGCTTGCGTTCAAATCTCCTATTCCCATATTTACATTTGTTCCGCCAAAAATCACTCTAACTCTAAGTCCATTATTATGTGCATCATTTAAAGCGTTGCTAATGTTAGAGATACCACTATTATTTAAATTATAAATGCAAAGATCTACAGAATATTTTGCTCTGGAAATATAATTTATCAAAGTATCGTCAGCACTTTCTGCCAAAGTAATTGCGTCAGTTCCATTGGAAAAAGAATTATCTACTTCTGTTGTAAAATAAACTTTTATGTCTCCGGTAGAATTAGAACTTGTTATAAAAGGTCTGACATTTGAAAATGCAGTATCATTTTCTTTTACAGAAAAAGCTTTCACATATACAACTTCTGAGGCATTTAAACCATCAATATTAATTGTATGTTCTGTTGTATTTTCTTCATTATATAAAGTTCCTAATTCTAAATCTAATGTATTTCCGTAAAATAATCCTGTAGAACCTTCATTATCTGTTGTCCAAGAAATATCAAAACTATTGTTTGTTATGTTATCAACCCCCAAAGAAGAAGTTATGGAAATTGCACCGCTTCCGATAAGATCATCTAAATCTCTAATTATTAATTGATAACCAGAATTAGGACTACTGTAAGAATATTGAGATGCAATTCCAACAATAGAAATATTTCCAACAGGAATTAATTCTCCAACAAGAGGCGAGCTGCTTCTAACATAAGTTGTTGCGTTATTTGTTCCGTCAGAAAAAGTGTAAGAAGTATTACTACCAAAAGTTTCTCCACCGTTTGCAAATGTTACATTATCAAATTGTACAAGTTCACTTTCTGTGCTTTCGCCTAATTCAGAAATATTAACAATTGTTGGCGAAATTTCATTATTTGAAGAGTTTACAGTGAAACTTGTAACTGGGTCTATTTCTAAAAGATAATTATAATCTTTTAAAACTCCTGTAACAGTAATTTCATCACCTCTTTCAATATCTGATAATTGACTTCCATAAGCAGCAATTCCAGCTGTTTCATCTTGGAAATATCTGATAGAACCAAGTTCAGAACCATTAGTAACAATTCCAGTTACCGTTATTGTTTCTCCAATATTCATACTTCTTGCTTCAGCAATATTTTCTTGGGAAAAAGAAATTTGAGAAAATAATAGAAATATAAAAAATAAAATAAAATTCTTCATAAAATATTTTTAAAAATTTTTTAAAATTATAATTTTTATTAAAAAAAAAATTTTTTAATTAAAAAATTTTTTTTTGCGATTTTAAAATTATAAAAAAAACGGCATTTTTTTGAAAATATTTTTTATGATTTAAAAATCATAAAAAAAAACGGCATTTTTTTGAAAATATTTTTTTGCGATTTTAAAATTATAAAAAACGGCATTTTTTTTGAAAATATTTTTTTGCGATTTTAAAATTATAAAAAATTTGCTTTTTACTTGAAAAATTTTTTTTCAAATAAAAAATTAAAAAAATCGTTTTTAAAATAAAAAAATTGAAAATGCGCATTGGAATTTTTTTAAAAAAATATATTTTATTAATTTTCATTTTAAATATTAATTTTTCTTACGGACAATTTAGAAGTAAGAATTTAGAGAATTATGATAAAAAACCGATTAATTTTGGTTTTTCTCTTGGTTTTAATACTATGGATTTTAATGTTCAATTATCTAAAGATTTATTAGTAAATAATTTTGATTCTTCTTCTAAAGTTCCCAGAGATGTTATTTATTCTATAAATGTTGAAAAACAAACTGGTATTAACATTAATATTGTTTCTAATTTAAGAATATTTGAATTTTTAGACTTACGTTTTATGCCCGGAATAGAACTCGGACAAAGAAATTTAATTTATAAAATTTACGACGGAGAAATTTTTAGAGAGCATATTATGGAGATAGAATCTATTTTTATGGAAGTGCCTTTGTTATTAAAATTTAAAGCAATGAGAGATGGAAATTATAGTCCATATCTAATTGCTGGAATAAATTACCGTATTGATTGGGCATCAAAAAAGAAAATTAGGGAAGAGGAAAAACCTAAAATTAGATTAAATAGAAACGATTATTATTTTGAATTTGGAGTAGGTATAGATTATTATTTGCCTTTTTTTAAATTATCCACAGAAATAAAATTATCTGTTGGACAAAATAATATGGTAAATTTTGATAATACTCCACATTCAGATGCTTTGGATTTTTTACATTCTAGAATATGGGTTTTTGCTTTTCATTTCGAATAAAAAAATAAAAATGAGTAAATTATATATTGTTCCAACTCCAATAGGAAACCTTGAAGATATAACTTTTAGGGCTTTAAAAATTTTGAAAAAAGTTGATTTTATAATGGCAGAAGACACAAGAAAAACTTCTTTCTTACTAAAACATTATGAAATTCAAAATAAATTATATTCTCATCATAAATTTAATGAGCATAAAAATTTAGAAAAAATAATTAATCAATTGAAAGACGGTAATAATGTTGCATTAGTTTCAGATGCTGGAACACCGTCCATTTCTGACCCTGGATTTTTATTGGTAAAATCTTGCATAGAAGAAAAAATAGAAGTGGAATGTTTACCCGGAGCAACAGCTTTTATTCCAGCTCTTGTGAATTCTGGATTTCCAAACGACAAATTTTGTTTCGAAGGATTTTTGCCAAAAAAGAAAGGAAAACAAAAAAGATTAAAAGAATTGATGGAAGAAAAAAGAACTTTGATTTTTTATGAATCACCGTATCGTGTCTTGAAAACCTTAGAGCAATTTATGACATTTTTTGGAGAAGATAGGAAAGTTTCTGTATCCAGAGAACTAACTAAATTGTACGAAGAAACAAAAAGAGGTAATTTGAAAGAAGTATATGAATATTTTAAAAGCAAAAAAATAAAAGGAGAATTTGTTATTATCCTCGAAGGCAAAAAATAATTTTTTTCAAAAATCAATGTTTTTTTTAAATTTAATTTTTTTTAATTATGAAAATGAAAAACTTTTTTTTATTAATTTTTCTGATTTCTTTTAAGTTTTTATATTCCCAGAATAATTTAATTTTTTCAGATAATTTTGACGACAATAGTAATAGATGGCGAACAAGTGGTTTTCCAACGGTGGCAAATATAAAAAATGGATATTTTTTTATTTCCAATAGATTAAGCGAAAAACCATTTTATGTTACACAATCTTTATTTGTTAATTTTCAAAAAGATTTTACCATCGAGGCTTCTATAAAAAATCTTAGCGAAAAAAGTGATGGTTTTTCCATTGTCTGGGGAATGCGAGATGAAAATAATTTTAATACTTTTTTCATAACTTCGGAAGGATTTTTTGGGATAATAAAAAAATCGCACAACAGAAATAAAACTTTCGAATATAATAGAATAAAAAAAAATTTTTCAAAAAATCTGAGTAATAATTTAAAAATTAGACGTTCAGGAAGAGTTTTGGAATTTTTATTTAATGACGAAATTCTTTTCTCTATAAACCCAGATGAACTGACAAAAAACGAAGGAAGTAAAATTGGTTTTTCTGTTTCTTCTTTTACGAGTATTTCGGTAGATTTTTTAAAAATTTATCAAAATTCAGGAAAAATAAATTTAGTGAAAAATATGCGTTTTAAATCTCCGAAAGAAAATATGGGTAATTTAATTAATAGCAAATTTATAGAAAAATCACCTATAATTTCTGCCGACGGAAAAACGCTTTATTTTATAAGGGAAAATCATCCGGAAAATTTTGGAAGATTAAAAAATCAAGATGTTTGGTTTTCTGAACTTGAAAAAGATGATAAATGGGGAAAAGCAGAAAATATTGGTTTTCCGATAAATAATGAAGAGGGAAATTTTGTAAATTCTGTTATGCCGGATAATAATACTTTATTGCTTGGAAATACTTATAATAATGATGGTTCTTTAAAAGGTGGTGGAATTTCCATTTCTCACAGAACAATAAATTCTTGGAGCATTCCTAAGGATATTTTTATAGAAAATTATCATTCTTTAGGTCGTTATGTTTCTTATTCATTATCAGATAACGGAATGACATTATTAATGTCAGTGGAAAGAAATGATAGTTATGGAGGTAGGGATTTGTATGTTAGTTTTAGAACAGATAAAAATTATTTTTCTAAACCAAAAAATCTTGGTTCTATTGTTAATACGGTTTCAAATGAACATACACCGTTTTTAGCTTCTGACAATAAGACTCTTTATTTTGAAACTCAGGGAAAAGCAGGTTATGGAAATAGTGATATTTTTATTTCCAGACGGTTAGACGAAACATGGACAAATTGGTCTGAGCCGCAAAATCTCGGACAATTAATAAATACAGAAGGAGCAGATGGAGGTTTTAATGTTCCTTCTTCTGGCGAATATGCTTATTTTGTTTCGCAGGACGAAAGCATAGGAGCATTGGATATTTTTAGAATTAAATTGCCGGAAGAACTTAAACCTGAGGCAGTTGCTTTAATTTCTGGAAAAATTTTAGACCCAAAAACAAATGAAGCAATAGGAGCAGAGATAGTTTTTAGAGAATTAGAAACAGGAAAATTAGAAGGAATTGCTCATTCAAATCCAAAAGATGGTTCTTATAAAATTACATTGCCAAAAGGTAAAAAATATTTTTTTATGCCGGTAAAAAAAGATTATTTTGCTCTAAGTCAAAATATAGATTTGACAAATATGGAAGAATATAAAGAATTAAAAACAGATTTAATTTTATATAAAATTGAAGAAAATCAGATTATTGAATTAAATAATTTGTTTTTTGAAAGTTCAAAATCTAAAATTCAAAAAGCATCTTTTACAGAATTAAAAAGACTGATAGAATTACTTAATGAATATAAAAATATGAAAATAGAAATTCTTGGACATACTGATAATGTTGGAAGTAAAAATTATAATTTGAAATTATCGAAAGACAGAGCTAAAGCGGTTGTAAGTTTTTTAATAAAAAACGGAATTGACGAAAAAAGATTAAGTTATAAATCTTACGGTATGGAAAAACCTCTGGCAAATAATGAAACAGAAATGGGACGTTCAAAAAATAGAAGAGTAGAATTTAAAATTATTTCTTATAAATAAGAAAAATTATTTTGAGATTAAAAAATATTAAAATTTTGGACAAATTAAAAAAAAAAAAATTTTTTTAAATTTAAAAAAATTGGCGTTTTTTTGAAAAAAATTTATTTTTAATTTAAAACATTAAAAATTTTGACGTTTTTCAAAAAAAAATAAGATTAAAAAATATTGAAATTTTGGACAATTTTTTCAAAAAATTTTTATTTTGAAATAAAAAATATAAAAAAATGTATAATAAAAAGAACTTATTAAAATCTCTTTCAGTTTCATATCAAAAATATTTAGAATATGGTTCTAGAAGCACAGAAAAATTAAAACCAATTCATAAATATGTTGCAGATACTTTGAAAAAAATTTGTGGAGAAACTTTTCAATTACATTATATGGATAATAATAATAAAGAAATGAAAGTTTCTGGAAAATATTATGATAAAAATATAGACATAACAGTTACAAAAAATGAAAAGCCATTTATTTGTATTGGGATAAAATTTGTAATTTCAAATTATAAACAAAATTCAAATAATTATTTTGAGAACATGATGGGAGAAACAGCAAATATTCAAACCATTAGAGATTTACCATATTTTCAGATATATTTTTACGATATAAAACTCCATATTATACCAAAGGAAAAATAGAAAAAAAAATAGAAATAATAAATGAAAAAGATTTACAAAAATATATTAATCTTGTTTATGATAATCCAAATGCTCATAGACCTTATGCAATTGGGATTTTTTTAATTGATATTAAAAAAAATAATAAAATAAAAGCTATAAAAGCAGAAAAAGTTTTTGAAAAAGAATTTGCAAAATTGTTCAATAATAAATTGTCCATTGACAATTTATTTAATGAAATAGAAAATTTTAAAACTTATTTTTTAAATAAAAAATAAATGGCTTCATTACAAAAAACCTATTCAAAAGAAAAACTAAACGGTCAAATTTACACTCCGGATTTTATTGTTAAAAAAATTCTTGATGATATTAATTATAATAATAAAAATATAATTGGTAAAGAAATTTTGGACCCCGCATGTGGAGATGGACAATTTTTGGTTCAAATTGCAAAACGAATAATAAAATTTTCAAAAAATAAGAATTTAGAAAAAAATTTAGAAAAAATAAACGGCTGGGATATAGATAAAAATGCCATAGAAATGGCAAAAAACAGATTAAATAAATTAATAGAAAATTTCAATATAAATATAGAATGGAATTTAAAATGTAAAAATTCTATTTTTGAAAAAAAAGAAAATAATTTATTTTTAAATAAAAAAAACAAGTTTTTTGATTACATTATTGGAAATCCTCCGTATATTAGAATTCAACATTTAGAAAAAAACCAACGCATTTACATACAAAAATATTATAAATTTTGTAAAACAGGTTCAACAGATATTTATATAGCATTTTTTGAAATGTCATATAATTTGCTAAAAAATACAGGTATTTGTGCTTTTATTACTCCAAACACATATTTTAGCACAGAAACAGCAAAAGAAATAAGACGTTTTTTTGAAAGAGAACAAAATATTATTTCAATAACAAATTACGGCTCTATACAATTATTTGAAAACGCAAGAACTTACAGTTCAATAACAATTTTTTCCAGAAAAAGATATGATAATTTCTTGTTCAGAAAAGCAGATACAAAAAATGTTTTTAAAAAGCGTAAAATTAATTTCTCGGAAATTAAAAATAAAAATTTTTGGCAACTTTCTTGTGAAAAAATTTCTGTGAAAAATGGAAAAAGACTTGGAGACATTTGTGATATTCATGTAGGTTTAACAACGCTTGCAGATAAAGTTTATATATGCAAAGCATTAAATGAAAATGGAAAAACCATAAGCATAAAAACAAATTTAAAAGGAATTATTGAAATTGAAAAAGATATTTTAAAACCAATAATTAAAGCTTCTAAAATAAAAAAAGCAGACGAAAAAAATAATAATTATATAATATTTCCATACGAAAAACAAAATGGAAAAAATAAAATAATCTCTGAAAAAAAATTAAAAAAAATTTTTCCGATGACTTATGAATATTTTTTATCTGTAAAAAACGTTTTAAATAAACGTGATAATGGAAAACCAAATTCAATTATTTGGTATGCTTTTGGACGTACACAAAGCCTTAATACAAGTTTTGGAGAAAAAATTGTTTTTTCTCCTATGAATAAAAAACCAAATTTTATACATATAAAAAATAAAGAAACAACATTTTATTCTGGATATTGCATAAAATATAAAAATTCTTATGAAGAATTATTGAAAAAATTAAATTCCGAAAGAATGGAAAATTTTATAAAAATTTCAAGTAGAGATTTCGGAGGAAACTGGAAAGCATATAATAAAAAAATTCTTCAAGAATTTATAATTTAATTTTTTTTTTGGAAAAATGTTGAAATTTTGGACGAATTATGAAAAAAATTTTTTTATTTTGAAATTAAAAAATATTGAAATTTTGGACGATTTTTGAAAAAAAATTTTTTAACATTGGAGGTTTCTTTTTTAACACCAATGTTTGTTTTAATTTAAAATTTTGGACGTTTTTTGAAAAAAATTTGAAACTTTTGGAAAGTTATTTCGCTGCGCATAGTTATGTTTTTCAAACCATCTATTATATTGCGTATGGATGTAATTTTAATTCATTTTTTTATTTTTTGAATGTACGGTGTTTTCACCGAAAGGCGCATGGTAAAATCAATAATTGAAAAAAATTAAAACATATGTAAGAAAATAAATTAAAATTTTTATGATTTTCAAATTTAAAATTCATTAAAAAAAAAATTTTTTTCCAAAAAACGCCAAAATTTTAATAATTTTCAAATTTAAAATTCATTAAAAAAAAAAATATTTTTTTTCAAAAAACGCCAAAATTTTAATATTTTATTAAAAAAAAATTTTTTCCAAAAAACGCCAAAATTTTAATAATTTATTAAAAAAATTTTTTTTCAAAAAAATGCCAAAATTTTTATATTTTATAATTTAAATTTTTTAAATTAGCGATTGGGCTCAAATCGGTAATTTTATTATTATATAA
>JAOZVH010000093.1:4875-11789 GCA_029938235.1 Bacteroidales bacterium | reverse complement strand
ATCGTCCAAAATTTTAATATTTTTTAATTTCAAAATAAAAATTTTTTTTCAAAAAACGTCCAAAATTTTAACATTTTTTAATTTGAAATAAAAAAATTTTTTTTCAAAAAAACGCCTAAAATTTTAACATTTTAAAAAATACAACATTGTTTGATTAGAACAAAATTTTAATATTTTTAATTTCAAATTAAAAAAATTTTTTCCAAAAAACGCCAAAATTTTAATGTTTTTTTCAAAAAAAAATTAATTATTTTTTTTTAATTTTTTAATTATAAAATTTATATTTTTTTTTTTATATAAAAAAATATGGAAAAATATTATATTTCAATTTTACAATATCTTGTAAAAGAAAAGTTAAAAAAAATTAAAAATTTAGAAATTTCAAATTTTATAAAAGAAAATCTAAGAAAAAAATCTATAAATAATGAAAATATTAATAAAATTCTAAGGAATGATTATAGAATTGATTACAAAACTGTATTGAATATAAAATTAAATGCTCATAAAAGAAATAAAAATTTAATGTCTATTTTTTGTGATTATCAATCTTATGAAGATTTTAAAAATAAAATTAGAAAAGAATTTTTATTAGAAAAAAACAATGAAAAAAAATTTTTTCAAAAAAATGACGTTTTTTTAAAAGAAATTCCCGAATATTTTAAAAACACTAAATGGTATTTTTATCATAAAGATGAAAATGATTGTAGTAAATATATTTTCGAGATAAAAAATAGAGATGCATATCTTTTTACAAGTGATAGAAATTATGAAAATTATATTGGTAATATATATTGCTCGAATAATAATTCTTTTTTAATTGTTGATATGCTTACAGAAAATTCAAAACAAAAACATTTGCATTTAAAAATTAAATGTGGTCTAGGAACATTCCCAAGTTTAATGATAGGTCATTATTCTATTATTTCATCTCATCAAAAACGAGGTTTTGGTGAGATTATTTTACAAAAAATAGAAAATATTGAAAATATAAATAATGTAAAAGCAATTTCTGTAAAAATTTTTTCAAAAGATAATGAAAATTATAATGAAACTTATAAAAAAGAAATTCCAAAATACATAGCTGAATTTTTAGAAAAAACATATTATGAATTAAAAACTCATAAATTAATCATTAATTTAGAAGACCTAAAGAATTTTATTATAAAAAATCCCCCCCCCATAAACCTTGCCATTTTTGTTAAAAACAAAACCAATCTTAAACCAATTTTTTTCTTAAAGATTGGTTTTTTTTATAAAACTTTGTACGAAATTTTTTTGGATTTTGATAAAAATAAATTAAAATTTGTTTTTTAATTTTTATGAAAAACTTTTTATGAAAAACTTATTTTTAACAAGTTTGTCTTTAATTGTTTGTATTTTTATATTTACAAATAATTCTATGGCACAAAGAACATGTGGAAGCCATGAACACATGTTAGAACAAATGGCTAATGATCCTGAAATGAGGTCTAATCGAGCAAAGTTAGAAAATTTCACAAGATCTTTTGTAAGAGATTCTAAATCTAACCCTTCTGAAGTGCGTACTATTCCTGTCTATGTACATGTTTTGTATAAAACCACACAAGAAAATATTAGTGATGCTCAAATAGAATCTCAAATTTCTGTATTAAATGAGGACTTTAATGCTAATAATTTTGATTTATCTAATGTTCCTTCAGATTTTGAATCTGTTACATCTGATATGGAAATTCAATTTGAATTAATTTCTATAAGCCGTAACTATGTAAATAGAACTGAATGGGGAACGAGTAATGATATGAAAGCACCTTCTCAAGGTGGAGTGGCACCCATTACTCCAAATACACATATGAATATTTGGGTTTGCAATATTGGAGGAGGAATTTTAGGTTATGCTCAGTTTCCAGGTGGTTCATCAGCAACTGACGGTGTAGTAATATCTCCTCAATATTTTGGAAGCAGTGATTATTCCAATAATTTTAATTTATCTGCTCCTTATGATAAAGGTAGAACTGCTACTCATGAAGTTGGTCATTATTTAAATTTGTATCATATTTGGGGTGATGGTCCTTGTTCTGCTTCAGACGAAGTTAATGATACTCCAAGCGCAGAAGCACCAAATTATGGTTGTCCTAATCATCCGTCATATTCTTGTAGTTCTGCTGATATGTTTATGAATTATATGGATTATGTTGAAGATGAATGTATGTTTATGTTTTCAGAAGATCAAAAAACAAGAGTATTAGCTTGTTTAAATTCTTCAAGGGCAAATTTAGGAAATACAACAAATGATGATTATTGCACAAGTAATTCTCAATATCCTTCAAATACAATGACACCAAATAATGAATGGCAAACAAGAAGTGGTATATATGCTGGTGAATATAGTGTTTTCTCTGTTGAAAATGGAGAGACTTATATTTTTTCTTTGTGTGAATCAGATGGAGGAAGTGCTTCTTATGATTCTCAATTAATTTTAAGAAAAAATTCTGACGGTAGTTTTTTAGAATATTCTGATGATGATTGTGGAGACGATCCAAAAATAATTTGGGAAGCAACATTTACAGGGGAGGTAAGAGCTTTAATTAATGAATATAATTGTCAAACAAATTCTACAAGTACAACCATTGCATATAAAAAAGACGGTGGTAGCTCAAATACAACAATTAACGTAATTGGTTCAATTAACGCTGTATCTTATCCTTCTTCTGTTGGTTCGCACACTTTAGTTTTTGGACAAGAAAAAAATATTTCTTTTACAATAGAAAATATAAGTAATCAAACTCAAACAAAATATTATAAGTTATATTTAACTACTCCTAATGGAAGTTTTGTGGATCAAGTATGGCATAGATATCTTACGCTAAATGCTGGAGAAAGTATGACTATAAATAGGAATACAGTAAATATTGGAGGTAGCAATAATGGTGTATATACACTTGGAACAGAAGTTGCGACATCAGTTGGAAATTATAAATTAGAATTAAGAGCTGGTGCAGATGATAGTTTTAATTTTAATGATGGAGATGGTACTAATGCTGAAGGTGGTTATACAGTAGCTTGTCAAAGTTCAGGATGTAATCCACAAGCAATAGAAATTATAGAAGAAGGAGGTACAAATCCTCCAGACGATGATTATTGCACAAGTAATTCTCAATATCCTTCTGGTACAATGACACCAAATAATGAATGGCAAACAAGAAGTGGTATCTATGCTGGTGAATATAGTGTTTTCTATGTTGAAGAAGGAGAGACTTATATTTTTTCTTTGTGTGAATCAGATGGAGGAAGTGCTTCTTATGATTCTCAATTAATTTTAAGAAAAAATTCTGACGGTAGTTTTTTAGAATATTCCGATGATGATTGTGGAGACGATCCAAAAATTACATGGACATCTACATTTACAGGAGAAGTAAGAACTTTAATCAATGAATATAATTGTGAAACAAATTCTACAAGTACAACTATTGCATATAAAAAAGATGGTGGGAGTAGTAATGATTGTGATCCTCCAACAGTAAGTTTATCAAGTCCGAGCAATAACAGTTCATTTTCTGTAAATGAAACAATTAATTTTTCTTGGTCGGCTAATGGTAATGCCTGCTCAGTTGTTAATTATGAATTTTGGTTGAGTTCTCCTGATGGAACAGAAAATACATCTGAACTAACAAATACTGAAGGAAATTTAAATACTTCTGATATGATAGAAGGAATTTGGTCTTGGGGTATAAAAGCAGAAAATAATGAAGGTGTTTGGAGTGAAAGAGAAACTCGTTCTTTTGTTATAGAAAGTGAAGAAGAAAGTTGTAATGATCCTTTAGAGAACAATGATGATTATAGTAATGCTTATAACATAGGAAACTCATCAAATTATTCTAATGAAAACCTTTGTCTAACAGCAGGAGATGAAGACTGGTTTAAATTTATATATGATGGTGATTATTATTATTTTAAAGTAATTGGTTATTCTGCATCTGTAGAAGGTGATTATGCTATTAATTTTTCTCGCTCAGGATCAGATATACAAATAGAAACTATGCCAGTAAGCGGCAGCGATAATATAGATACAAAATTATATTTATATGATACTGATCATACTACTCAATTAGTTTATGATGATGACGGAGGAAGTAGTTATTTTTCATTAATTAATCATTCTTTTGCTGATTCACCTTACTTAACTGTAAGTCCATCAAGTTTAAATTTCAGTGCAAGTTCAGGTTCTGCAAGTGCTTCAGTAAGTACAAATGTTTCAAATTGGAGTGTTACAGATAATGCAAATTGGTTAACAGTAACGAAGTCTGGTAATAATATTAATATTACGTATCAAACAAATACTTCTACAAGTGAAAGACCAGCAACAATAAGTATAAATGCTCCTGGTGTTAGTTCACAAACTATTTCTGTTACTCAAGCTGGAGCAAATTCTTATTTAACTGTAAATCCTACAAGTTTAAATTTCAATGCGAGTTCAGGTTCAGCAAGTGCTTCAGTGAGTACAAATGTTTCAAATTGGAGTGTTACAGATAATGCAAATTGGTTAACAGTAACGAAGTCTGGTAATAATATTAATATTACTTATCAAGCAAATACTTCTACAAGTGAAAGACCAGCAACGATAAGTATCAATGCTCCAGGAGTTAGTTCACAAACTATTTCGGTTACACAAACTGGAGCAAATTCTTACTTAACTGTAAATCCTACAAGTTTAAATTTCAGTGCAAGTTCAGGAACTGCAAGTGCTATTGTAAATACAAATATTTCAAATTGGAGTGTTACAGATGATGCAAATTGGATAACGGTAACAAAATCAGGAAATAATATTAATATTACTTATCAAGCAAATACTTCTACAAATCCAAGAACAGCAACAATAGATGTAAGTGGTTCTGGAATTACAGAAACTATTAGTGTTACACAAACTGGAGCTGTCATTACAGATTTTGTAAATATTTCTGTTTCTAATATTGAAGCAAGTCCAAGTGAAATTGATGTTCCTATTCTAATAGAATTAGACAATTATTATGAATTATATGAAACTGTAGGAGCTATTCAAATGACTTTAAATTACGATGCTACAAGTGGTGTTCATTTAACAGGAGATTATGAATTAACAAATAGAACTCAAGGATTTACTGCTACAATTAATGTAAATGAAAATGGTGTAAATTCTTCGGCTACAGTTTTATTATATAGTATGTCTGGTGCTTCTATTTCTCCAAATACAGGAGAGATTTTAAAAATATTCTTCAATGTTGATGGAAATGCAGTGGAAAATTCTAATACTTGTATTAATTTAAATAATGTACTTGTATCGGATGTAGTATCAAATTCTTTGCCAGTTAATCATACAGAAGAATTTTGTATTTTTATTGCAGAACAATTTGCAATTGGAGATATAAATGAAGATGGTAATATCAATATTTTTGATTTACAAATTTTGATTAATGTTATATTAAATAATGATAATAACTCGGGTCATATTGCAAATTCTGATTTAAATGATGATGGAAACGTTAATATTTTTGATTTACAAGCATTAATTAATTTAATTTTAGGAAATAATAGCAAATCATTATTTAGCTCTGATGGTTTAAATACGATTACTTTACCAAGTTTAGAATTAACAACTAATAGTGTTGGTGAGTTTTATATAAAATTAAATAATGAAGATAATATTTCTGCTTTTGAATTAGAGTTTACTTATGATAATTCTTTGGGTTTTAGTGTTTCATCTATTGATTTAATAGAAAGTTTAAATGCTTTTGATATTTCTTACACAACAACAGAAATAGAAAATAATTTAACAAAAGTTAAAATTATTGCTTATACAATGTCGATGAATACAATTCCAAATGACATTCGCGAATTAATAAAAATCACTTATGAAACAAATAATAGTGCTATATTAGATTTAAGTTTTCTATCTGCTATTTTTACTAATCAAGATCTTGAAAATATTGATGTTACAACAGTAAATGGACAATTTGTTATAAATGAAGATAACACTTTTGTATCAAATCCAGAAAAAAGTAAAATTTCTATTTATCCTAATCCAGCCAAAGACAAATTATTTGTCAGCGGAAATGTAGAAAATGCAAATTTGAAAATTTTTAATTTGCAAAGTCAATTAGTTTTAGAAAAAGTTTTAACAGATGATAAAACAATTGATATTTCTAAATTAGAAATTGGACTTTATACTGTAAAAATTCAAACTAAAAATAATATTTTTATTAACAAACTAATAAAAAAATAATATAAATAATAATTTATGGTAAATTAATATTAATTTACCATAAATTTAAAAAAAATATTTTTTATGAGAAAGAAAATTTTTACCTTTTTAACAGCAATTCTTTTATTTATGTTGAATTATTCAGCATTTGGACAAGAACTGACAATTTCCGTTCCTGATATTAATGTCAATTATGGCGACACAGAATCTTCCATAGTAGTAAATTTAGATAATATTTCAAATTTAAGTGAAAATGTTGCATCTATGCAAATGACATTTAATTATGATGCCACTTCTGGAATACATATCAATGGAGATTATGAATTAACAGATAGAACTCAGGGATATACACTTTCTATTAGTGTTAATGAAGATGGAATTAATTCATCTGCAACTGTTTTACTTTTCAATATGAGCGGTGGTAACATAGAACCAAATACAGGAGCAGTATTTGAAATTTCGTTTGACATAGACGAACTTGCAAATAATACAACTTTACAATTAAGTGATGTTTTGGTTGCTGATGTTTTGGCTAATTCTCTTGCGGTAAATTATACAGAAGAGTTTACATTTACGATGGAAGAAGAAAGTCCTTATTTAATTCTTAATAGTATTAATGAAAATGTTACTTCTGAATCTGGAAATCTTAATATTTCTTTTGAAAGTAATGTTGAATTTACTATTGAAAATAATGCAAGTT
>JAOZVH010000093.1:0-4775 GCA_029938235.1 Bacteroidales bacterium | reverse complement strand
CAGAAGAAAGAACTGCAATTATTAGTTTAAATTCTGATGATATTGAAACTCAAACCATTACGATTACACAATCTGGAACAGAGGCTTATTTAATTCTTAATAGTATTAATGAAAATGTTACTAATGAATCTGGAGACCTTAATATTTCTTTTGAAAGTAATGTTGAATTTACTATTGAAAATAATGCAAGTTGGTTAACTGCTTTAATGGAAGAAAATAATATTGTCATTTCTTACGAAGAAAATATTTTAACAGAAGAAAGAACTGCAATTATTAGTTTAAATTCTGATGATATTGAAACTCAAACTATTACGATAATACAATCTGGTTCAACAAGTGGAAATATAATAACTTCTGATTATGATAATATTTTTATTTATCCGAATCCTATAAAAAATATTTTTTTTATAAAAGGAAATATAAAAAATGCAAATTTAAAAATATATAATTTGCAAGGTCAATTGGTTTTGGAAAAAGTTTTAAATGATAAATTTATAGATATTTCTAAATTATCTAATGGACTTTATAACGTGAAAATTCAAACTAAAAATAATGTTTTTATTGAAAAACTTATAAAAAAATAAAAATATTCTTTTTCAAAAACACCAAAAATTTTATGATTTTTGGTGTTTTTTTTTATATCAAATATTTTAATGTTTTTTAATTTAAAAAAAAAATTTTTTCAAAAAAACGACGAAATTTTAATGTTTTTTAATTTAAAAAAAAAATTTTTTCAAAAAAACGACGAAATTTTAATATTTTTAAATCTCAAAATAAAAAAAAATTTCTCCAAATTTGTCCAAAATTTTAATGTTTTTTGATTTTTTTTTTTTTTAAACGCCAAAATTTTCAATTTAAAAAAAAATACAATTTTTTTTTAATTTTTTACGTTTTTCATCATAAAAAAATATATGCAGAAAATTTATAAATTTTCGGAAATTACATACAAGATATTAAGAAAAGAAATTATTAATATTGAAGTTGTTAGAAGTCAAAATATTTTTAAAGAATGGTTTAATTTCAATTATGAAATTAATTCTATAGATCTTGAATATCTGAAAAAATTAATTGAAACCAACAGATATAATATTGATAATTATATTGAATATCAATTATTTGGGTATTTTATTAATCCTCTTTTACATAAAGTTTATTTTTATGGAGATAATTATCGTGAATGGCTTCAAGAGGAAATATCTGGTATTGTAAATAATATAAAAATTACTGGAATTTTAGATTTTATGGTTGCGTCTGGAACAGAAGAAGCTAAAATTCCTTATTTTTTTATTCAAGAATTTAAAAGATCGTCTTCTGCTAAACATCCAAAGGGACAATTGCTCGCTCAGATGGCTGTTGCAATAGAAAATAATAAAATAAACAAAATGAGAGGTGCATATAATATTGGTAGATTTTGGTTTTTTATTCTTCTGGAAAAAATTAATGAAGGCAAATATCAATACCACGAATCGGAAAGTTTTGATTCTTTGAAAATAAATGATTTAAAACAAATTTTTAAAATTCTAAAAGCTGTAAAACACAAATATTGCAAATGAAAAAAAAACGTTATTATTTTAATGAATTTTATAATTAAAAAAAAAAATCAAAAAAACGTTATTATTCTAATGAATTTTATAATTAAAAAAAATTTTTTTTTCAAAAAACGGCAAAATTTTAACATTTTTTTTAATTAAAAAATTTTTTCAAAAAAACGACGAAATTTTAATATTTTTTAAAATTAAAAAATTTTTTTTCAAAAAAACGACAAAATTTTAACATTTTTTTAAATTTTCACACCAATAACAAGAACATCATCAATTTGATTTAAATTTCCTTTCCATTTTTCGAAAGTTTTATCAAGTATCTGTTTTTGCTCTGACATATCTTTATGATTAATTTCCAAAAGTAATTTTTTAAATTGTTTTTTCATAAATTTTTTGCCTTTTTTGCCTCCAAATTGGTCAATATAACCATCTGAAAATGTATATATTACATCGTTTTTTTGCAATTGAAATTCATAATTAGTAAAAGGTTTTTCTTTTATATAAATTCCTATGGGTTGTCTATTTCCTTTAAATTCTATTAGTTCATTATTTCTATATAAATACATCGGATTATTTGCTCCGGAAAATTGTAATTCATTGGTTTTTGTATTTATTACACACATTGTTAAATCCATACCGTCTTTATTTTCATCTCTATTTTCTCCTTTTTGTTTCAAAGACTTTTTCATCTCTTCACGCAAAATATCTAAGGATTTATTGGCTTTATTGATTTCTTTTTTATTGACAATTTCATTCAGCAATGAAACGCCCAACATACTCACAAATGCTCCGGGAACGCCATGACCAGTACAATCTGCAGTTACATAAATAAAATAATCTCCAATTTGTTTTGCCCAATAAAAATCACCACTAACCACATCACGAGGTTTAAAAAATACAAAATAATCATTTGTTGCTTTTTCGAAAATATCTAAACTTGGCAAAATTGCATTTTGTATACGACTTGCATAATTGATACTATCTTTAATGTTTTTATGAGCATCTTCTATTTTTTCTTTCTGAAGATTAACAACTTCAATTGTTACATTTAATTCTTCTTTTTGTTCATTTATAACTTCTAAGGTAGTGTTTAATTCTTCATTAGTTTGATTCAATTCAATATTAAAAACTTCTATTTGTTTTTTTTGTTTTGTCAATAAATGATTTGCTTTTTTCTTTTGTTTTAAACTCCATAAAATAAAACCAGCCAATAGCAACATTAAAATAAATCCAATGATAAATGAATTACGCATTATTTTTTGTCTTTTTATTTCTTCTTTGCTAATGGCATCTTTTTTTGCTTGTTCTAATGCAATGGCTTGTTTTTCTTTATTATGTTTATATTCATATTCTAAGGCAGTTATTTTTTTTATATTTTTTTCATTAAATATGCTATCATCTAATTCTTTAAATTTTTTGTAATTTTTATGAGCATTTTTATAATCTTTTTTTGCTTCATATATTTCAGAAAGTTGTTTGTGATTTTCTTCTTGTACAAATAGATTACCTAAATTCTGAGCTATCCTTAAACTTTTTAAAGTATAATATAATCCTTTTTCATAAATATTCATGTTTAAATAAATAAAACCTATGGATTGTAGCGCTTTACAAATACCTAATTTTTCACCTATTTCTTTTTTAATTTTTAAAGCTTTTTTATAATATTTAAGAGCTTTTTCATAATTATTTTGTTTTTGATGGAGATCTCCAATGTTTAACAAACACATAGAATAAATGCCTTTTTGGGTTTCTATATTTATATATAAACTTAAAGCTTTTTCATAATATTTAAGAGCTTTTTCATAATTATTTTCTTTAGAGTATAATATACCAATGTTATTTAAAGAAATAAAAACATTTCTCGTATCTTTCAGTTCTTCCTTAATTTTCAAACATTTTTTATAATGTTCAATAGCCTTATCATGTTCTCCTTGATTATCATAAATTAAGCCTATATTATTTAAAACATTTGAAGT
The DNA here is from genome assembly GCA_029938235.1 of Bacteroidales bacterium. Classification (GTDB taxonomy): domain Bacteria; phylum Bacteroidota; class Bacteroidia; order Bacteroidales; family 4572-128; genus 4572-128. The sequence continues at coordinate 1,258 of JAOZVH010000093.1, read as the reverse complement.
ACTATACTTATCTTTTATACTTTCAGCTATTTTTAATGCTTTATGAAAATATTCAAGAGCTTTTATATAATTACTTTTATCTGAATATATTAAACCTATATTACTTAAACAGATACTTATAAATTTTTGATTATTGATTTCTTTAAATATTTCTAAGGATTCTTTAAAATAATTAATTGATTTATTATAATTTCCTTGTTTCCAATTTATTAAACCAATATCATTTAAAAATAATGCAATTTTATTTTTATTTTTTAATTTTTTATAAATTTCTAAGCATTTTCCATAATATTTGAGAGATTCATCATAGTTGTTTCGTTTATCATGAAACCAACCAATTTTATATAAAAGTTCTTTAATCATTTTTATATCATTGATCTCCTTATATATATTCAGTGAATTTTTATAATACTCTAAGGCTTTTTCATCTTGATATTGAGAATTTTTTATTATTCCAATATTATATAAACAGTTTGCAATACCTTTCTTATATTTTATATTTTTGAATATTTTTAAAGCATTTTGAATATATTTTTCTGATTTTTCATTATTTTTATTACGATAATAATAAATTCCAATCATACGTAAACTTTCAGCTTTACCATTTGCAAAGTTTAGTAAATCAGCAAGTGTTTGAGCTTTATTTGCATATTCTAATCCTTTCTCATTATTTCCACCAAGAAGTTTATAAGAAGTTTTATTTAATAAATTAATTTTAATCGTATCTTCTTTTTGATGATTTTTTAATAGTTTTTCTAAACTATCTAACTCTTTTTTTTGAGCATTTAAGTTTAAAAAATTTAAAAAAATGACGATAATTAGTAAAAAATTTTTTCTCATAAAATTTTATATATTGAATTTAATATTTACAATTCATTTGTTATGAACGAATAAAATTTCAAATGTAAAAAAATATTTATAATAATATATATTGATAATATACAATATTATGCTTCATCCTTCACATGATTTTTTTAAAATAAACTACGACATCAAGTTGAACAATGAAAAATAATTGGTTTTTTAATTGAAATTAAAAAAATATTGAAATTTTGGGCGTTTTTTGAAAAAATTTTTTTTAATTTCAAAATAAAAAAACATTAAAATTTTGGACGTTTTTTGAAAAAATTTTTTTAATTTCAAAATAAAAAAACATTAAAATTTTGGGCGTTTTTTGAAAAAATTTTTTTTAATTTCAAAATAAAAAAAACATTAAAATTTTGGACGTTTTTTGAAAAAATTTTTTTTAATTTCAAAA
>JAOZVH010000293.1 GCA_029938235.1 Bacteroidales bacterium | reverse complement strand
TATTTGTTTTTTATGAAATTCCCAAAATTGTTTTTTATCACCAAACCAACTAATAACTTCTTCACGATGAATTTTTGTTGCTTTTTCTGAAAAAAAAGCTTCAAAAGAAGAAAACTTCCAATCTCTTAAATCTTTTACAAAACCATGGTGAACGGGATTAAAATGTATATAATGAATTATTTCTTTGAAATAATTTTTATTTGTAATTTCTTTGCGTTTAAAATTAGACATAAATAAACTTCCTTTGCGGTTTTGTTGTTTATTAAACGCTTTTGTATATGAATTATATAAATTGCTAAATTGTTGGGACAGTTTTTTCGATATATTTAAACCTCTAAGATTTTTAAATTTTTTGAGGTTTTTTAAAATATATTCCGATTTTATTTGTATTGCAAAATGAATATGATTCGGCATCAAACAATAAGCTATTGTATTTGCAATTGGAGTGATATGAAAATTGTATTTTTTTAGAAAAAACAAATAATTATCTTCATTTAAAAATAGATTTTCTGAACCATTTGCACGATTGTAAATGTGATAATAAATATCAGATTTTAATGAAATTCTTTTCATATATTTTAATTTCTTTATAAATTTAATTTTATTTTTAAATAAAATAAATATTTTTAAAAATATTTGAACGATTTTTGAAAAATTTTTTTTTATTTGAAATTAAAACCATATGCGTCAAGCGTGGACTCTTGACGCATATGGTATTTGGTTTTATAAATTATAGAAAAGAATTATTAAAATTTATTTTTGTTTTTCAATTTCCAGTAATTCAACTTCAAAAATCAGTGTTGAATAAGGAGGTATTTTACCTGCTTCTCTGTCTTTATATGCAAGTTCTTGCGGAATAAATAATCTCCATTTTGAACCAACATGCATTAATTGCAATGCTTCTGTCCAGCCTTTAATAACTCCAGTTATTTTAAAAGAAGATGGTTTTCCTCTTTTTACAGAGCTGTCAAAAATTTTTCCGTCTATTAAAGTTCCGTGATAATGAACTTTTACCTTATCTTTAATGCTTGGTGTTTCACCTTTTCCTTTTTTCAAAATTTGATATTGTAACCCACTTTTAAGAACTTCAACTCCTTTGATTTTTCTGTTTTTTTCTAAAAAAGCAACATTTTCTTTTCTGTGGTTCTTGTATTTGTCGCTTTTTATTTTATTTTTTTTCTTTCTCATGTCTCTATAAAATGCTTGAATTAATTTACGAGCATCTTTCGTTTCTATGACTTCCTTTTTGTCATTGAAAGCATCCATAAAACCTTTTATCAATGCTTTTTCATTGATATGAGATTTTTCTATTTTACGCTTTTTAAAACGATTAGCAAAATCACTTCCAAAACTATAACTCAAAGAATCTACTTCATTTTGTAAAGTGACAGTTTCCATATCACATTTGTCTTTTTTACAAGAAGTATTGAAAAAAGAGATTCCAAGAAAAAATACCGAATAAAAAAAAATTTTTTTCATTTTTTATTAAAAATTTTTGATTTTAAAAAACACAAATTTAAAAATTTTTTTTGAAAAAATTTTTTTTTATATCATTTCTAAATTCTTTTTTTGTATCCATCCAATTCTTCCGTCACTTATTTTTATTTCTAACCAATCATTTTCTTCCTCCAAAACAAGAACTTTCGTTCCTTCGTGAAGAGGAAATAAAATTGTTCCGGTTTCATTAGGTTCACTTTTTATCTCAACTGACGGAGCAAATATAATTGCTTGTTTGTGATTAATTTGCATTTCATTTTGATAATGAGCAAATATAAAAGATTTTAAACTTATTATTAAAAATAATACACTAATAAAGAAAAATAATTTTTTCATTTTAATTTTATTAGATAATAAAAAAGCAGTAAAAAGCGAGAGAAATAAAAATGAAAATATTACACTAATTGTTGCCCATGTTTCAAAATGAAATATTTTAATTAAATTTTTTGCCCATACAAAAATTAACAATTCAGGTACTTTTTCATTTTTATCTTTTGTATTTTTCTGAGAAATTAATAAATTATTTCTTATATCGTCATCATTTGTAGCTAATAATTTTGCTCGTTCAAAATTTAAAATTGCAGATGCTATTTTTCCTATTTTGTAATAAGAATTTCCCAGATTATAATATAATTCTGGCGATTCAAAATTTTGTTTTATGAGATTTTCGTAAATTTCTACCGCTTTTTTAAATTTTTTTTCTTTATAAAAATTATTAGCCTTAGAAAAATCAGATTTCCAATTTGAATTTTGTGAAAAAGAAATAAAACTAAAAAATATAAAAAATATAAAAAATATTTTTTTCATCATTAAAATTTTTGTATATAAAAAAACAAAATTAAAAAAAATCTTATAAAATTTTGATTTTTATTTAAATTTTTTCAATTTTTTCCATTGCAATTCCAGATTTTTTCATAATTTTTGCAACAATTAACATTATATTATATGTTTCTTTTTTTAGTTTTTCTATTTTTAAGTCTTTTTCTTTTTCTAATTTTTCTATTTTTAAATCTTTTTCTTTTTTTAAATTTCTGATTTTCAAATTTTTATATTGATTTTCAATTTATTTTCTTAAATATCAAATTTTCACTTAAATTTTAACTCTTTCTATTTATAATTTCTTCTTTTTTTATAGAAAAAATTATTTCTATTGTTTTGCATCTTCGATAAATTCGTAAAATTTCATTATAATTTTTATAATAAAATCATTTGTTTGCTTTATATAAGATAATAATTATACAATATTATTTTTGTTCATTTAATTCTTATCGGATACAAATTCTGAGATAGAATTTTCATTAATTCCTTGAAAATGAATTTATTCTCATATTTAGAAAAATCCGATCTTTTATTTTCTTTATTTTTGTATTTATTTGCAAAATCAAATGATCAAAATATTTATTTTTTTTATTATTTCTTATAACTTGCTTTTGAAAAACATATATCATTTTATTTTTCTGCAAAAAATCTAATTCTCGATATTTTTATTAATTAATTTTTTCATGTCTTTATGTTTTTCATAAAGATATCCAATTGTTATTATTAAAAATATTAGATTTCCCAAAATTCATCGTTAATAAAATCTTTTGTTTCTTAGGCAAAATGGTAAAGATTAAATAATCTTTTTTATAACGAAATAATCATCTAAAACCAAATTATTGTTATGATGGGTGTCAATGAGGAATCTCTGCTATTTCAATGTCAAGAAAATCCTCAAGAAATTTTTTTGCTATTTTAACATTGGAAAATGCTTTCTTAGGATACTTATCGTAATTTAATGTAAAATGTCCATAATTAAATTTATGAAAAAAACGTAATTTAATATAAAAAATTTTATTTTGAATAAATAATTTTTTCATTATAAACTAAATTAAACTTTTTATTTTTTTTTTTTTATTATAAAAATAAAAATTAT
>JAOZVH010000006.1:17858-33811 GCA_029938235.1 Bacteroidales bacterium | reverse complement strand
ATTTTTTTCAAATTCGCCCAAAATTTTAATGTTTTTAATTTGAAAATAAAAAAAATTTTTTTCAAAATTCGCCCAAAATTTCAATATTTTTTAAATCAAAATTAAAAAAATTTTTTTTTCAAAAATCGTGAAAATTTTAACATTTTTTCAATTTTCAATTTAAAAAAATATTTTTTCAAAAAACGCCAAAATTTTAATATTTTTTCATTTGAAAATTAAAAAAAAAATCAAAAAAATGCTCAAAATTTTTAATTTTTTTAATTTAAAATTTTTGAAAAAAAATTTTTTTTGAAAAAAACAATTATTTTATGATTTTTAAATTTTAAAAAAATTATGAAAATAATATTTTGGTTTTTAATATTTTTAATTTTTTATTCTTATATAGGATATGGAATTTTATTATTTTTTCTTGTTAAAATAAAAAAATTGTTTAGAAGAAGTTCTAATTTTCATTTTGAAAATGAAAATTATGAACCAGAAGTAACTTTATTTGTTACCGCTTTCAATGAAAAAGATTTTGCTGATAAAAAAGTAAAAAATTCTTTATCATTAAATTATCCAAAAGAAAAATTAAAACAAATCTGGATTACCGACGGTTCAAATGACGGTACACCAGAAATTTTAAAGAAATACAAAGAAGTTATTTTATATCACAAAGATGAAAGAGCAGGAAAAATGGCTGCTATGAACAGAGGAATGAAATTTGTAAAAACACCTATAGTTATTTTTTCTGACGCAAATACAATTCTTGGAAAAAACTCCATAAAAGAAATTATTAATTTATTTAAAGATGAAAAAATTGGTTGTGTTTCCGGCGAAAAAAGGATATTTTCAAAAGAAAAAGACAATGCTTCTGGAGCAGGAGAAGGAATTTATTGGAAATACGAATCAACTTTGAAAAAATGGGATTTCGAATTATATAGTGTTGTTGGAGCAGCTGGAGAATTATTTGCAATAAGAACAGAACTTTTCGAAGAAGTTGAAAAAGATACTTTATTGGACGATTTTATTATCTCACTAAGAATTGCAAAAAAAGGTTATAAAATAGGATATAATCCAGAAGCTTATGCCATAGAAAGCGCTTCATTAGACGTAAAAGAAGAATTGAAAAGAAAAATTAGAATTTCCGCTGGAGGAATACAAGCAATTATAAGATTAAAATCTTTATTAAATCCCTTCAAATATGGAATTTTATCTTTCCAATATATTTCTCACAGAGTTTTAAGATGGACTTTAACGCCTATTGCTTTATTATTAATAATTCCAATTAATTTTTATCTGGCATTTCAAAGTGGTTTTAATGAGCTGAATTTATATAATTTTTTATTTTATTCTCAAATTATATTTTATTTTTTTGCTTTAATAGCTTGGTTTTTGGAAAATAAAAAAATTAAATTTAAAATTTTATTTATTCCATACTATTTTTTTATTATGAATTTATCTGTTTACTTAGGTTTTTTTAGATTTTTAAAAGGAAAACAATCTGTAAAATGGGAAAGAGCAAAAAGAGCAAAATAGAAAAATAGAAATTTTAATACCTTTTATAAAAAAAAAAATTAAAAAAAAATTTGTATATAAAAAAATAAAGATTATCTTTGTGCCGAAAAACAATTATAGTCAGTTTTACTATAATTAAAAATTATTTAAAATGTCAGTTAATAAGACAAAAAATAAAATATTAAATGTAGCATCTAGTTTATTTGGTCGTTATGGATTTTATAAAACTTCAATGGATGAAATTGCTAAAATTGCTCGACGTGCAAAAGGTTCGTTGTATTATCATTTTAAAAGCAAAGAAGATTTATTTACTGATGTTGTTGAAATTGAAATTAAGAATTTAAAAAAGCAATTATCTGTGATAACAAACGATAATAACTTATCTGCAGATATAAAAATTAAAAAATATATGATTAAAAGAATGGAACTTTTAAATTCTGCTGCCAATTATCATGAAACAATTAAAGCTGATTTTTTTGAACATTTTAATTTCATAGACGATTTAAGAAGCGAACTTGACAAATGGGAAAAAGATAAAATTAAGAATATAATAAGTCAAGGCGTTAATGAAGGAATTTTTGAAAATCAAAATAATAATATGGAAGTATTGCTTGATGTTTTAATTATGGTATTAAAAGGTTTGGAAATTCCTTTTTTCTTGCAAAATAAATATCAAAAATATTCACCATATTTCGATAATTTATTAAAAATTTTAATTAAAGGATTAAGCAAGTAGTTTTTTTTATTCAAAAATTGATATAAAATAAAATATATTATAAAATGAAAAATAAAGTAGGAATATTAGAAATTTTAATAGAAGAATTATATACGGAAATATCAGATGAAGAAGTAGATGAAATACTTGAAAGTATATCAATAAAAACAGAGTTGAAAGAATTTGAAAAAATGGATGTCTCAATAAAAAAATTATATGAGCGTTTAGATCTTTCAAAAAAAACATCTGAAGAAAGAAAAAAATTAGCATGCGGAATATATGCTGAGGAATTAATTGAGCAAATTCAAAATGATAAAATAAAATAAAAGTAATGAAAACATTTTCAGGAAATATATTAAAATTTTTAAATTGGAAAATAATAGGACAATTTCCAAATATAAAAAAATCAATCCTAATATTTGCTCCTCATACAAGTTATTTAGATGCTTTTTATGGAAAGCTTTATCTTAACGAAATAGGAATAAATCATAAATTTATTTCAAAAAAAGAACTTTTTGTATTTCCTGGAAATTTTATAATGACGAAATTTGGTTCAATACCAGTAGGACGAACTATTATTTTGAATATAACAAAGCTTTTAAAAGAAATTAAAGAATTGCATATAGTAATTTCGCCGGAAGGACAAATTACAAAAGCTACAAAGTGGAAAAAAGGTTTTTATCATATGGCTAATAGAGCAAATGTTCCTATTATTGTTGGTTATATGGATTTCAGAAAAAAAGAAGTTGGAATAAAAGGTGTAATTCATGATACTTCAAATTTGAAATCTGTTATGCAACAAATAAATGAAATGTATAAAAATGTATCAGGAAAACATAATGAAAATTTTGCTCTTGAAAATATTGCAAAAAATTTTCCACCAAAACTGACTAAAAAACAAATTAAGTGCAATTAAATTAATAAATTTATTAAAATGGAAAAATTTACAAAATTAATATTAAAGCTAAAATGGTTGATAATATTATCAGTATTTGCTTTGACTTCATTATTTAGTTATCAATTAAAAAATCTGACAATCAATTCAGATATAATAAGTTCATTGCCTGATGATGACCTCGTAGCAAAATTATATAAAAATATAGGAAGCGAGTTCGGCGGAAACGATATGGGAATGATAGTTTTGGAAACAGATAATATTTTCACAAAAAAGGTTTTGGAAGATGTAAAACAAGTTACCGATAGTTTGAAAATTACCGAAGGTATTTCAACGGTTACAAGTATTACAGATGTTCTTGATATAAAAACCACCGAGTTTGGTCTTGAAATAGGAAAGTTAGTTGATGAATACGAATTGCCAACTAGACAATCAGAATTAGACAGCCTGAAAAAATATGTTTTTTCAAAAGAGATGTATAAAGGTTCTATAGTATCCGAAGACGCAACTGCAACTCTTGTATTATTTACATTGCTTGATGATGCGGATAAACAAGCAGTTGCAAAAGAAGTCAAAGAAAAAATTGAAGCATTAGGTTTATCTGAAAAATTGTATTTCGGAGGTTTACCGATGATGATGAACGATATAACATCTTTGATAGTTGCTGATATGGTTTGGCTAATACCAATTGTATTTATATTAATTGCATTAATATTATTATTAAGTTTTCGTTCAGTAAGAGGTGTTATACTTCCTTTGCTTACAGCCGCAATTTCTGTTGTTTGGACACTCGGAATTATGGCATTGGCAGATTATGAAATCACAATTATTTCAAATATGATACCTATAATATTACTTGCAATTGGTAGTGCATACACAATTCATGTAATAAACAGCATAAATTTAAATGTAGAAAAAGACAGGAAAAAAGCTTTAATTAAAGCTCTTTCATTTATAATTGTTCCGGTAATTTTAGCTTCTGTAACAACAGCAATAGGATTTATATCATTCGTTTTTGGTGCGTATCTTGCTATGATACAAGATTTCGGTATTTTTACTTCGCTGGGAACATTAATAGCATTAGTGCTTTCTATATTTTTTGTTCCATCTCTTATTTCAGCATTTTCTATGTATAATAAAAATACAGAGAAAACAAACACTAATAAGAAAGATATTATATCAAATATAATTCTTCAACCACTTGCAAAGCTTTTATTTAAACATCCTAAATATATATTTTCAGTTTGGGGAATATTAATTATGATAAGTATATCAGCAATGTTTTTTATTCAAACAAGTGTAAATATGAATGCTTATTTCAAAAAAGATAATCCTACAAGAGTTGCCGAAGATATTATGCAGAAGAAATTTGGAGGCTCTATGCCGATATACATAGTGTTTGAAGGCGATATGCAAAGTCCTGAAGTATTAAAACTTATGAAAAAAACTGGTGATTTCATGGAAACAGACCATAATATTAATACGACACAATCGGTAGCTGATCTTATAGAAGAAATGAACAATGCAATGGGCGAAAGCAAAAAAATTCCTGACGACAAAGCTAAAATTGAACAATTATGGTTTTTGCTTGATGGACAAGATATTATGCCACAACTTGTAAGCGACGAACTTGACAAAGGAATTATTCAATCTAAATTTGCTTCCGCTACTACGAGTGATATTGAAAATTTCGATGAAAAAATGAAAAAATTTATTGCCGAAAATTCAAACGAAAATTGCAAAATACAACTTACTGGTATGCCTTCAGTTTATGTTAAATTAAATAGTAGCTTACTGAGCAGTCAATTTAGCAGTTTAATAATCGCAATATTTATGGTTCTTGTTATAGTTGGTTTAATATTACGTTCACCATTAAAAGGAATATTTGCAGCTGTTCCCGTTGTTGCCACAATTATTGTATTATTCGGTTTTATGGGTGCAACAGCTATTCCTCTTGATATTGCAACAGTTCTTGTAGGAAGTATTGCACTTGGTATAGGCATAGATTATTCCATTCATATAATTGTGGGTTTTAATTATAAGTTGAAAGAAAATGGAGATGTTCACAAGGCAATTGAAAGCACCATAATGACAAGCGGTAAAGCCATTATAATAAATGTATTGTCAGTTGCTGCTGGATTTTTGGTTTTGTTATTCTCCCAATTAGTGCCGTTACAAAATTTTGGTTTGCTTGTGGCAATAAGTATGATTAGTTCTGGTTTAGGGTCTTTAACTTTATTGCCTGTTGTTTTGATACTTGCAAACAGAAAAAAGAAAATTACAGCAAAACAAACATTTAATTAAAAATTTTTTTAACATTTAAAATTTAAGTAAAGTGAGAAATTTAAAATTATCAGTATTATTAGTGTTATTTCTTTTTGCAGGATTTAATACAAACGCACAAGATGCGGACACCATTTTGAAGAAAGTGGACGAAGTGATGTATTCTCCAAAAGACATGACTGGAGAAACAAAAATTGTTTTAACAAACAAATCTGGAAAGCAAAGTACCAGAGAAGCAAATATAATTCAAAAAGGAACGGATAAAAGAATATTCCGATTTACTTCTCCTTCATCGCAAGCAGGAATTGCTGTTTTATCTTTGCCAGACGATGTGATGTATTTATACATGCCAGCTTTCAGAAAAGAACGCAGAATTTCATCCAGCGTAAAAAGTCAGAAATTTGCAGGAACAGATTTTTCTTACGATGATATGGAAGCAAAACCAAACGCTGAGAAATATTCGCCTAAATTATTAGGAACAGAGGAAAATGCTTTTATTTTGGAATTAAAACCAAAATCAAAAAAATCCTCTTATTCAAAAGTTATTATGAAAGTGCACAAAATAAATTATTATCCTATTTCGGTAGAGTTTTACGATAAAGGAAATAAAAAAATAAAAGAAGGAAAATCTGTTTATAAAAAAATAGGGAAATATTGGAATGCACAAGAAATGACCATGACAAATTTAAAGAAAAATCATTCTACAAAAATGATTATGTCAAATGTAAAATATGACCAAAATTTATCTGATGATGAATTTACAGTAAGAAAATTAAAACAATAATTTTATTATTATAATAATTCCGATAATTTTTAAAAAAATTTTTTTTTTTTAATTATCGGAATTATTTAAAAAAAACAACAAAAATGAAACAACAAATATCATTAGTATTATCAGGCGGTGCAGCAAGAGGAATTGCACATATTGGAGTTATTGAGGAACTTGAAAAACAAGGATTTGAAATAAAATCTGTTGCAGGAACTTCAATGGGAGCATTTATTGGCGCAATGTATGTAATGGGGAAAATGGAGGAGTATAAAGAATGGCTTGTAAAATTAGATAAAATAGATGTATTCAATCTTATTGATTTTACATTAAGTTCACAAGGTTTAATAAAAGGAGACAGAGTTTTTAATAAAATGAAAACGTTTTTTCCAGATATAAATATTGAAGACTTAGAAATACCTTATACTGCAGTTGCAGCAGATATTACAAATATGAAAGAAGTGGTTTTTGACAGCGGAAGTATATATGATGCTGTAAGAGCATCAGTTGCTATACCAACAGTTTTTACGCCTGTTAAAAAAGATAATTCAATTTTAATTGATGGAGCTGTTGTTAATCCGATACCGCTAAATCGTATTAAACGAATTGAAAACGATATTTTAGTAGCTTCTTATGTAAACGCAAATATTCCTTATGAGAACCTAAAACAATCAAAAAAAGAAGATGAAGTAAAAAAAACTATTTATGGACAAAAAATTATGGAATTTAAAAACACATTTAATAAAATAATATCAAAAAATAGTAAAGAAAAGTTAAATTATTTTACGCTTATAAATAAATCAATAAATTTGCTTACGCACAGCTTGTCTGTTATAAATATTGAAAAATATAAGCCTGATATGCTCATAAATATCTCAGAACATTCAGCTAGATTATTTGATTTTTTTAAAGCAGAAGAATTGATAGAAGAAGGTAGATTGTCTGCAAGAAAAACTATCCAGCAATACAATAAGATATTAATCCAAAAAAATGAAAATATTTTTTTAAACCATAAAAATAAATAAAATATGAAACATACAAATCTAATTTTTGCAATCTTACTATTACTTATAATAAGTACAAATATAGCGAATGCACAAGAAGACAATAAAGTAAAATTATCAGGTAAGTTTTTAACAGACCAACGATTTTTAATTAAAGACCAAAACGATTGGGCTTGGAACGAAAACCGTTTAACACTAAAATTTGATAAAAAAATTTCTGGTAATTCCAAATTTTACAGCGAAGTTTGGCTACGTAATTTTGGCTTATCTAATATCAATTCATCAAATGACCTTTACAATAAAGGAATTATAGACCCTTATAATTTGGAAGTGCGAGAAGCTTATGTTCAACTATACAGTTTTTTGAATGAAAATCTTGATATTAAAATTGGTCGCCAACGTATAGTTTGGGGAACGGCAGACAAGTTAAATCCAACAGATAATTTAAACCCTTATGACTTGGAAGATATTTTAGATTTCGGACGACACAGATCTTCAGATGCAATAAGTTTTGATTACTATTTCAATTCGGAATTTTCATTGCATGGAGCTTTTATTCCATTTTTTCAACCAGCAAATATGCCTGTCGGAATTTTTGCAAATGCTTTAAACCCATCTATGAAATTACCAGAAGGAATGATATTAATGGGATTAAATGACAAAATAAATATGCCCGAATATAATCTTGCAGAAAGCTCAACAGCTGGAATGAAATTTAAAGCTTTTGCAGCTGGTTTCGACTTTTCATTGAGTTATCTTTGGGGCAGAGACGGAATGCCTATTGCAACTTATAATACATTTACATCCGTTGATATTCTTGGAGGAATAAATATAAATACAGATTTAGCTTTTTACAGAACTCACATTATAGGAGCTGATTTAGCTGGAAGTCTGGGAGGTGTTGGTGTTTGGGCAGAAGCAGCTTTATTTTTACCTGATAATCAAATTAATATGAAAACTGATTTATCGGCACTTTATCCGCAAGGAACTCCAACAGAAATGACAATAATTGATACAATTGTTCTTAAAAAAGAGGCTTATGTAAAATTTACTGTTGGTGCAGATTATAATTTTTCTGACGGCTCGTATTTGAACTTTCAATATATGCATGGATTTGTGAACGAAAGAGGAAATGACAATCTTAATGATTATTTTTTTATACGGTTTGAAAAAAAATTCTTTGAAGAAAAATTGAAAATAGTACCAATTGGTGGTGGATTTATAGTTTCTAAATGGGACGATATGAACAATAATTACGCATTAATTTATGTTCCTGAAATTTCATATATGGCAACTGACAATGCAGAAATTATATTATCTTCAGTAATTTTTAATGGGAAAGGAGATAATATATTTGCAAATTTATCTGATTATAATATGTCTATGTTTAAATTGAAATATAGTTTTTAATGTGAATTTTTAATGTGAATGAATAATTAAGGAATGAATAATGAGATAATTTTATTTAATCATTTTTTCATTCACATTAAAAATTTACCATAAATTTATAAATGTCGGTTAAAACAATGTTCAATCGCGTAATTTTTTAAAAAAAAAATTTTTTCAAATTCGTCCAAAATTTTAATGTTTTTAAATTATTAAAAAAAAAATTTTTTCAAAAAAATGTCATTTTTTTAATTTTTAATAAAAAAATTTTTTTCAAAAATTGTCCAAAATTTTAATATTTTTGAAATTTCAAAAAAAAAAATTCAAAAAAACGCCTAAAGTTTTAAGATTTTTTATTACAAAATAACACTTTAACAGCCTGTAAATTTATATAAATTTGCTTTAACTCTTTGATTTTAAGACAATCAAAACTTTCAGAAACAAAATATTCGTAGCTTTCAGATTTTAATTTTTCCAAAATAACAAAAAACCAATGTTGTCCAATTATATAACAAGCATGTAAAATATTAGATTTATTTATTTTCATTGCAACAAGCATTTCTGCAATTAATTGGTCTTCTGGATCTGATAAACTTTGACTTCTTTTAAATTCCTGTATAAAAAAATAAGGGTTTTCAGGAAATTTATCACCTTTTGCAAGCATAAAATCTGGTTTTCCTTTCAGTAAAACATCGTTTATTTTTGCCGAAATTGAATATTCATACCAATCTCTTATGTCGTCAAAAATAAAATTCACTTTAAATAATATAGGAATTATAAAACATGCTTTCAATTGTTCTTCATTAAAACTTTTCAAATAAAGATTATTATTTTTTATTAAATTTAACATTAAAAAATTTTCTTCTTTATTGATTTCATAATTATATGAAAACCATTTATCAAACTTTGAAAAATTATTTTTTTTCTTTATATCAACAATTTTTTTGATGTCTTGATAATTAATATTATTAAAAGATATTTCTGTTTTTTTTAATTTAAAATTTTCCATAATTTATAATAAATATTTTTTTCAAAAAAACAAATTTAATTTATTTTAAAATTCAAGAAATTTTAATTTTTTATTTAAAATAAAACAGAAAAAATTTTCAAGCTGTACAAACCCAAAAAAATCACCTATTTTTGGAAAAATTTTTTCCAAAAATTATTAAAATTTTGTCGTTTTTTGGAGAAAAATTTTTTAATAAATTATTAAAATTTCGGAGTTTTTTGGAAAAAAGTTTTTTATTTTGAAATTAAAAAATATTGAAGTTTTGGACGTTTTTTGAAAAAAAAAATTAAACATTGGAGTTTTTTTTTAAACCTCAAAAATTTTAAGATTTTCGTTAAAAGCATTGAAATTTTGGACGAGTTTGAAAAAAATTTTTTTTTGAAAAAGAATTTATATTTTTTTTTCTATTCTGAGTTGGTATATTTTTCCTTTTTTTAATAAAAAATAAATCCTAAAATTTCCCATTGAAGTTGTTAATTCACCTATTGAATAATTAGCTTTTTTTCTTTGACTTTTGTAAATTAATTTGAATTTGAGAATTTTATTTTTGATAAAAAAATCTTTTAAAATTAATTCTGCTTGTGCTTTACTATAAATATCTTCTTTATCAAGAATAAGTAGCTCTACATTTTCATTAAAATATCTTGCTAAACTTTTAGAACTTCCTTTTTTTATTGCTATAAAAATATTGTCTTTCAACTGATTATTATAACTAGTGTCTACTGAACTTGAATAAATAAATGTATAACAAATTAATAAAAAAGAAAAAAGACTTAGTTTCATTATTTTAATTTTTAAAATTTAAATTAAAAACATCAAAAATTAAACCAAAAAATTTTATTTTTGATAAAAAAATCCACTCAAAAGATTCCAATTACAATCTATTAAATCAGTACAAATGTGCATTAAAATACCAATGGCAATTATTCTTGTCTTTTTAAAAAACAACATTATAAAATAAATGGGAATGGCATAAAAAGAATGTAAAGGATGAAAACCTATACTACAACGATTTTTATCAAAAATCGGCGAAGCTAATAAATGGTCCAAATCAATTAACATACTTAGTAAAAAAATTATATAAATTTTCTTCCAATTTCTTTTAAAAAAAACATAAGAAATAATAACTGGAAATATTAAATGTAAAAAATAGTGAACAAATATTTGCATAAAAAAATATAAAAAATTTTTTCAAATAAAAAAATTTATTTTTGATAAAAAAAACTATGTTAATAATTGGTATAGCAGGTGGTACAGGTTCAGGAAAAACTACGGTTGTAAAAAAAATAATTGAAAAATTTCCAAAAAATGAAGTTGCTATTTTGTCTCAGGATTCATATTACAAAGACAACAGTCATTTAAACCAAAATGAAAAAAAGAAGATTAATTTTGACCATCCAAACTCTTTGGAATTTGATTTACTTGTGAAAGATGTAAAAAAATTAAAAAATGGAAAATCTATTAATCAACCGATTTATTCTTATTTAACTTGTGAACGCTCTAAAAAAACAATAATAGTAAAAGCTAAAAACGTAATTATAGTTGAAGGAATTCTAATTTTAACAAACAAGGAACTTCGTAAATTATTAGATATAAAAGTGTTTGTACACACAGAAGCTGATAAGCGTTTAATAAGAGTTATTAGGAGAGATACTATAGAAAGAGGACGTTCTGTAGATGAAACATTAAGACGTTATGAAAAATTTGTCAGACCTATGCACTTACAATTTATTGAACCTTCTAAAACTTATGCAGATATTATTGTCCCACAGGGAGGAAAAAATAAAGTTGCAATAGAAATTTTATCTACAATAATTCAAAAATGGCTATTATAAAAATAATATATTTAATATAAATTTTTCATTTACAAAGTTATTTTATTTGTAATAATTTTTTTTTACAAAAAAGTTTTTATTTTTGTAAAAAATATATTATGAATAAAAAAGAAATAAAAAACTCTCTTGGTAAAAAATTTAAAGAAGAAGAACTATTAAATGAAATAATAGAATTTGAAACTTTTTCTTTCAAAAAGGGAGATGTTTTTAAAGATAAAAAGCCTCCTTTTAAATATTTTCCTCTTTTAGTTTCTGGAAAAATCAAAGCTTTTAATTATGATGATTTTGGAAGTGAAATTCCTGTTTATGACATTGGAGAATGTGAAAGTTGTATTATTTCCATAACAAACTCTATGGGAAGCGAAATAAGTCTTCCAAATTCAAGAGTTGAAAAAGATGGAGAGCTAATTTTAATTCCAACAGAAAAGGCAAATGAATGGATAGAAAAATATCCAAGTTGGCGTGATTTTGTTGTTAAAATGTATTCTCGAATGTTGAATGAATTATTATTCAATAATAAACTAATAAGTCATCAAAAAAGTAAAATAGGAAAGCAAAATGAGCAAATTAAATCAAGCATACGTTATGCGTCTCGCATACAAGATGCAGTTTTGCCAACAAAAGATGAACTATTAGAAAAATTTCCAAAACATTTTCTTTTATTTAAGCCTCGTGATATTGTCAGCGGCGATTATTACTGGACAATGCAATTGAAAAACAGAACTGTTATTGCCATTGCTGATTGTACAGGTCATGGAGTACCAGGTGCTTTTATGAGTATGCTTGGAATTTCGCTTTTAAATGAAATTGTTTCTAAGAATGAGGATTTTACTCCGGGTGAAATTTTAGATGCTCTTAGAGAAAAAATAAAAAATTCCCTCAGACAAACGGGTAAAAAAGACGAAGCAAAAGACGGAATGGACATTGCCATAGCAATTATTGACACAGAAAATAAATGTTTACAGTTTGCCGGAGCATATAATCCGCTTTATTTAATAAGAAACAGCGAACTAATGCAAGTTAAAGCAGACAGAATGCCTGTCGGAATTCATCTGAAAGAAAAAGAAAATTTTACAAATAATAATATTGCAATTAAAAAAGATGATGTGATTTATATGTTTTCTGACGGTTATGTTGACCAAATAGGTGGAAAAAAGAATAAAAAATTTATGCGTAAGCAATTTGTAAAATTACTTATGGACAATCATAAAAAAACTATGCAAGAGCAAAAAGTAATTTTGACTGAAACTATAGATAATTGGAAGTCTGATAACGAACAAGTAGATGATATTCTTGTAATGGGAATTAAAATCTAATAAAATAGATTTTGATTATTTTATTTTTAAAATTTAAAAATCATAAAATTTTCATGATTTTTAAATTTTTTTTTTTTCAAAAAAAGCAAAATTTATTTTATTATTAATAACTTATTATATATTCGAGTTTTTTAGGATAACATTTGAAAGAAAGTAAATATTTAGGATAATTAATAATTTGAACTTTCATTTTACTTTTTACAATTTTATGATTTTTATCGAAAATTGAATTGTAATCTACTATTGCTCTGAAATCATTTTTATCTAATTTTTTATAATTACTTAAACCTATTAAATATGTTATTCTTATTGTGTTTGGAAAAATTTTTATATTTTCTTTTTTTGGAATATTAATAATTTCTACAGGTATTTTTACTGTTGCTTCTGTAAATTTTTCTACAGGAATATTTAAATTAACACTATTCTGAGAATATTTTATATCTTTTAAAATTTTTAATTTAATAGACATTTGAATATTTTTTGACAAATTATTGTAAGTTCTTTCTACTGTTTCTACAAATTTAATTGTATCTAAAATTGATGCTGTTGCTGACAAAGTTACACTATCCGGAAGAGTGAAAATTTCCTCCTTCAACATATATTGTTTTTTTAAATTAACTTCTACATTGTGTTTTACAAAAAATTTTTTTTTAATGATAGAAGAAAAATTGAAAAATAAAGTGTCTATATTAATATTTTTAAGAAAAAAATTTTCTTCCAATTGTTTTTTTATATTTTCTAATAATTCCTTTTTTGTCAGAAAAAAATTTTTATCATTTTTCTGCATTTTCTTTTTTAAAAAAATTAGAGAAATATCTAAATTAATTGGTTTAATTGTATTTCCAATTTTATATTTTAATAGATTAAAACCAACACTTTCTAATTCTAATTCTATTTTTTTAGGAAGTTTTTTACTCAAAATTTTATTCTGAGGGATATTTTTATAAAAAATCGGATATTCTATTTTTGTAGTATATTTTTTATCTAATACATTTAAAAGCCAAAGTATAGAAGATAAAATAAAAAAAAATAAAAATAACACATTTTTTTTTGTAATTATTTTTTTTTTTATAAAATTATAAATTATAGACATTAAAAAAATTTTAAATTTATTTTTCAAAAATAAAAAAAAAATATGAAAATTAAATTAATTTTAGTTGGTAAAACAGAAGAAGATTTTTTGAAAAAAGGAATTTCTATTTATGTAAAAAGATTGACTCATTATATGAATTTAGAAATAAAAGTAATCAAAAAATTAAAAGGAAAAAAAAATCTATCCATAGAAGAAGTAAAAAAAAAAGAAAGTGAATTAATTTTAAAACAATTAAAAAAGAAAGATAATTTAATTTTATTGGACGAAAAAGGAGAAAATTTTTCTTCATTAGAATTTGCAAAATTTTTAGAAAAAAAATTTTTATATTCACAAAATATTGTTTTTCTTATTGGCGGAGCTTATGGATTTTCTTCAGAAATTTATAAAAAAGCAAATTTTAAAATTTCGCTTTCCAGAATGACTTTTTCACATCAAATGATAAGTTTAATTTTTTTAGAACAAATTTATAGAGCAATGACAATTTTAAAAGGAGAAAGTTATCATCATTAAAATTAAATTTTTTTGGATTTTTTATAAAAAAATCCAAAAAAATTTAATTTTAATTTGGAATAATTACTTCTCCTTTGATAAATAATTTAATTTTACTCGGCTGTGAATTTGTAAAAAGAGTGATTGATTTATATATACTTCCTCTTTTTCTATCACTGTCAAAAATTATTTCAAGTTCTTCTTTTCCTCCGGGAGAAAGTGGTTTTTTACTCCATTTTGGAATTGTACAACCGCAAGAAGATTTTACTCTGGAAATAATAAAATCTGATTTTCCAATATTTTCATAATTAAAAACCCAAGCAATTTTTTCTCCTTGTACGATAGTTCCAAAATCGTGTTCTTCTGTTTCGAATTTCACTTTTGGCAATTTACTGAAATCGCCATCATCGGAAGCAGAAACTGGATTTTGTACAATATCTGCACTAATTTTTTTTTCTTTATGAGAATTTTCATTACAAGAAAATAAAAATATCAAAATAAATAACAAATAATAATTTTTCATTTTATAATTAATTTTTAAATTAAACCCCTACCGGTTTTTTTTATCATTTTTTCTTTACGCAAATATTTTACTATTTTATCTAAAATACCATTTACAAAAGCAGTATTTTTTTTTGAACCGTATAATTTAGAAATTTCTATATATTCATTTAAACTAACGTTTACAGGTATGCTTTCAAATTCAATTATTTCGCTTACTGCAATTTCTATAAGTAAAAAATCTATAAATGAAATTCTATCAATATCCCAACTTTTTGTAAACTTTTCTATTAATTTAATATTTTTTCCATAATTATCTATAGATTTTCTAAATAAAGTTTTTACAAATTCCAGGTCTTCCTCTTTGTTATATAAGGACATTAATTTTTTATCGCTTTCATCTTTCTTCTTGAACTTTTTTAAAGTTCTGATAATCATAGTAAAAACGGATTCAAAATCACTGTTCCAAAAAATACTTTGCTCTTCCAGAATTTGGTCTAACAATTCGCTTTCTGCAATTTGTTTTTTGAAAATACTAATAATAATATTTTTATGAGATGAATAAGAGTCTTTTTCATCAGACATAAATTTTTTGTATTCTTCAGAATAAACTATTTCTGCATATAACTTTTTTATCAGCTCCGGATTATTAACCCAACTCATTTTATTTTGCTCCATATAATTCAAAAAATCTTTATTTTTTGAAAGCTGCAGAACCAATTTATTTTTTACAAAACGTGTATTTGGATTTAAATCTTCAAAAGAAGTAATATGCTTTTTTTTCGCAAGTTCTATTTTTTTTTCTGAATATTTAACAATATCAATTATCAATAGCATTAAATAATAATACATGTCATAAGATTTTTTTATGCTAAAAAATAATTCCTTTTCTGCTTTTACAAAAGATGTTTCTCCTGATTTAAAATAAGAATACAATGTTTGCAAAATTTTTATTCTAAGTAATCTTCTACTTATCATTTTTTTTTTAATTTATTTTTAATAATAATTTTTTAAAAATTTAAAATGAAAAAAGAAATAATTTTAATTTTAATTCTTTCAATTTTTTTCTTAAAATGTAATGATAATAATTTAGATATTGATATTTCTAATATCATTTTTTTTTTAATTTATTTTTAATAATAATTTTTTAAAAATTTAAAATGA
>JAOZVH010000006.1:5569-17758 GCA_029938235.1 Bacteroidales bacterium | reverse complement strand
TATCATTTTTTTTTTAATTTATTTTTAATAATAATTTTTTAAAAATTTAAAATGAAAAAAGAAATAATTTTAATTTTAATTCTTTCAATTTTTTTCTTAAAATGTAATGATAATAATTTAGATATTGATATTTCTAATATCAATATAAATTTGAAAATCAAACGTTTAGAGAAAGATCTTTTTGAAAATAAAAAAAGTAATTTATCAGAACTTATTATTTTTTTACAAAAAAAATATGGAAATTTTTTAGAATTATACAACAATAAAATTATTGGAATAGGTAGTTCTAATAATAAAAATTATTCCATTTATTTAGAAAGATTTTTAACTTATGATTTAAATTTGAAAGTTTATAAAGAAATAAAAAAAGATTTTTCTAATTTAGAAGATTTAAAAAAGAATTTAGAAAACTCTTTTAAACATTATAAATACCATTTTCCAAAAAAAAATATTCCAGAAATTTATACTTTTATTTCTGGTTTACAGAGTTATTCTGTCATTACAGATGCAAATATGCTTGGTATTGCTCTTGATAATTATCTTGGTGCAGACTATAATTTTTATAAAAATATTGGAATAGAAAATTACAAAATAAAAAATATGTACAAAGAGAAAATTGTTTCCGATTGTATGAATTCATGGGCAAAAATGGAATTTCCAATTTCAAATTCTATAGAAAAACTTGTTTACAAAATGATTTATAATGGAAAAATCTTATATTTTTTAGATGCAATGAAAACAAGTGAAGAAGATTTTATAAAAATAGGTTTTACAAAAAAAGAAATTCAGTTTTGTGAAGAAAATGAAAAAGAAATGTGGACTTATATGGTAGAAAATAAATTATTATTTTCGTCAAAAAATGATGACGATAGAAAATTTATTAAAGACAGTCCATTTACGAATTGTTTTTCTAAAAATTCTCCCGGAAGAACAGGAATTTGGATAGGATGGCAAATTGTAAGAAATTATATGCAAAATAATCAAGAAATTACAATTGAAAATTTAATGAAAGAAAATGATTTTCAAAAAATTTTAAGAAAATCTCGTTACAATCCATAATTTTTTTATAAATTATATAAAAAAATTTTTTCAAGAAATGCCAATTTTTTTATGAATTTTGACTTTTCTCTTAAAACCTTAAAATTTTGGACGTTTTTTTGAAAAAATTTTTTTATTCTTCAATTTGTTTTTTTTTAATAAAAATTGTAATTTTGTGAAAAAAATTATAATGGAAATAAAATTTTTTCAAGAAAATAAAAATCTCTTCAGAAAAGAGCAAGTAAAAAAATCTTTATCTTTAATTTTAAAAAAAAATACAATTTTTTACAGAAAAAAATTTTCACAAAAGATTTTTAATTTTATAGATTTAACTTCTTTGAAAATTACAGATGATGAAAACAACATTAAAGAAATTGTTGATAAAGTAAATAATTTTGAAAAAAATTTTTCAAATATCCCAAATGTTGCATCAATTTGTGTTTATCCTTCTTTGGTTGAATTTGTAAAAAAGCATAAAAAAAAAGAAAATGTAAAAATTACTTCTGTTGCCGGAGCTTTTCCTGATTCACAAACTTTTTTAGAAATTAAAGAAAGAGAAGCACTAATAGCAATAAAAAAAGGAGCAGATGAAATTGATATGGTTATGTCTGTAGGAAAATTTTTATCTAAAAAATATCAAGAAGTTTATGAAGAAATCCGCTCTATGAAAAAAATTGTCGGTGATAAATATTTGAAAGTAATTTTAGAAACCGGAGCTTTAAAAAATATGGAAAATATTGCAAAAGCAAGTTTTCTTACTATGCAAGCAGGAGCAGATTTTATAAAAACGTCAACAGGAAAATTTGAAAAATCAGCAGATTTAGAATCCGTTTTTGTAATGGCAAAATGTATAAATATTTTTTATCAAAATACAAATAAAAAAATTGGCTTAAAACCAGCAGGAGGAATTTCTAATATAGAAGAAAGTATAAATTATTTTTTAATTGTAAAAGAAATTCTAGGAGAAGAATGGTTAAACAATAAATATTTTAGATTTGGTGCAAGCAGTCTCGCAAATAATTTATTAAGTTTTATTAAAAATAAAAAAATTATTTATTTTTAAATTTTTATGGAATTAAAAAAAAACTATAAAAAAAAATGATTTTCCGAGAAAAATCATTTTTTTGTGGGTAATACTAGATTCGAACTAGTGACCCCCTGCTTGTAAGGCAGGTGCTCTAAACCAACTGAGCTAATCACCCCAATTTCTTTTTTTTTGGTGGGTAATACTAGATTCGAACTAGTGACCCCCTGCTTGTAAGGCAGGTGCTCTAAACCAACTGAGCTAATCACCCAAAACCATTTTCATATCAAATGATGGCACAAAAGTATTTAAAAAAATTTACAATCCAAATTTTTTTTGATTTTTTTTTAAATTTTTTTTAAAATTCTTTCCCATCGTATTTTTCCATTAAAATTATCATAAGAAAACCATATAAAATTTGCTTTTCCGATGATATGATCCTCAGGCAAAAATCCCCAATATCGAGAATCATTAGCTCTGTCTCTGCTGTCGTCCATAACAAAATAATAATTTTTCTCAAAAGTATAATTATCAGAGAATTTATTATTTATGAAAATACTGTCATTTTTTATTTTTAAATTTTTATTTTCATAAACTTTAATAATTCTTTTATAAAGTGCTAATGTCCTTAAATTTAATTTGACATTTTGATTTTTTTTAGGAACTATAATTTTACCAAAATAATCTTTATTCCATCTATAAAAATGATTTTTGGGAAATATTTCTTCGAAATTTGGTTTATTAATCATTTGTTTCAAAACACGAACATATTTTACAGATTTTTCTTTTTTCAATTTTTTCATATTTTTTTTTGATAAAAAAACATCATAAATTCCCATATTCTCAGCAACCAAATTTATATTTTTTAAATAATATTTATTTTTTAATAATTTAAAAAAATTTTTATCGCCATCAGTAGTAACTCTACATTTGAATTCTACATCTAAAATATTGTCTTTTTTTTCTCCATTTATAATAACATTTTTATTTTTGATTTCTAAAGTATCTCCGGAAACTGCTATGCATCTTTTTATAAAATTACTTTTTTTATCTATTGGCAAATCATCTTCTTTTGGTAAATTGAAAACAATTAAATCATTTTTTTTAATTTTTGAAATTCCCGGAAAACGAAAATATGACAAGTTCAAAATGTCTAAAAATGCTTTTTTATTTGTAAAAGGAATTTCTTTATGTAAAAAAGGTATGCTTAAAATTGTAATTGGCATTCTTGCTCCATAGCTTAGTTTTTCTACCATTAAAAAATCGCCTTCAAATAAAGAACTTTTCATTCTGGAAGACATAACAATAAAAGACTGAATAACAAAAATTTGAACAAATAAGACAAAAATAAAAGTTATTAAAATAACTTTTAATAACTTTTTAAATCTTTTTTTCATAAATTTTTTTATAAAGACTTTTTAAAAACTTTTCTCTCTTTAATTTTAGCTTTTTTACCTGTTAAATCGCGAAAATAAAAAATTCTTGCTCTTCTTACTTTTCCCTTTTTATTGATTATTATTTTATCAATAAAAGGTGAATTTACAGGAAAAATTCTTTCCACTCCAAAGCTTCCGGACATTTTTCTAATTGTAAATGTTTCTGTATTTCCGCTGCCTCTTCTTTGAAGAACAACTCCTCTAAATTGCTGTATTCTTACTTTTGTTCCTTCTTTAATCTGATAAGATACTGTAATTGTGTCGCCAGCACCAAATTCTGGAAGTTCTTTTTTCACAGCAAATTCTTTTTCTACTACTTTTATTAAATCCATTTTTTTTATATAAATTTTTTTAAAATAATTTGCAATATTACAAAAAAAATTAAAAAAAAAATTGTTTTTTTGTAAAAAAATTTTTTTTATGAATATAGATAAAAATACAATAAATAAAATATCAAAATTATCTTATCTTGAATTTAATGAAAAAGAAGAGGAAGAAATTTCTAATGATTTAAATAGGATATTGGAGTTTGTAGATAAATTGAACGAATTAGATACTAAAAATGTTGAACCCTTAGTCTATATTGGTTTGGAAACCAACATTTTAAGAGAAGATAAAGTAAAACAAGAGATTTCTAAGAAAGAAGCTTTGAAAAATGCTCCTCATAAAGATTCAGATTATTTCAAAGTTCCTAAGGTTTTATAAATTTTGTTTTTTTTTCAAAAAATTTTTTTTTTGAAAAATTATTATATATCTTTGAATTTTA
Source organism: Bacteroidales bacterium (assembly GCA_029938235.1). Classification (GTDB taxonomy): domain Bacteria; phylum Bacteroidota; class Bacteroidia; order Bacteroidales; family 4572-128; genus 4572-128. The sequence goes on along the minus strand of JAOZVH010000006.1, from coordinate 13,494 downwards.
AAATCAAATAATAATATGAGAATTTATCAAGATAATGAAATTATTAATTTAAGTCTTCTTGGAAGTGCAGGTTCTGGAAAAACTACATTTGCAGAATGTATGCTTTTTGAGGGTGGAGTTATTCAAAGGCGTGGCGAAGTAAACCAAAAAAATACTGTTTCTGATTCTAATGAAGTGGAACAAGAACAATCTTGTTCTATTTATTCAACAGTTCTTTACAGTGAACTTGCTGGCAAAAAGTTTAATGTTTTAGATACATCTGGTGCCGATGATTTTGTCAATGCTGTAATTTCTTCTCTTACTGTAACTGACTTTGCTTTAATGTTATTAAATGCTCAAAATGGAGTGGAAGTTGGTACAGATATTTTACTGAGACACACTAAGAAATTAGAAAAATCAACGGTTTTTGTTGTTAATCATCTTGATCACGATAAAACAAATTTCGAAAAAACAGTAGAAGATTTAAAAGCTAGATTTGGAAATAAAGCTGCTGTTATTCAATATCCAGTAAATCAAGGTCCTTCTTTCAATTCTGTTATTGATATTTTGCTGATGAAAATGTTGAAATTTTATGATGACGGAAAAGTTGAAATCCTGGATATTCCAGATTCAGAAAAAGACAAAGCTGAAGAATATCAAAGTATTTTAATAGAATCAGCAGCTGAAAACGATGAAGATTTAATGGAAATTTTCTTCGAAGAAGAAACTTTGAATCTGGAACAAATGCGTTCTGGGATTTTCAAAGGAATAAAGAATCGTGATATGTTTCCTATTTTTTGCAGTGCAGCGAAATCAAATATGGGTGTTAAAAGAATAATGGAATTTTTAACAAATGCTCCAACTTCAATTTTTGCACCGGTAAAAAAAACCATAGAAAATGAAGAAATAAAACAAGATAAAAATGCTCCATTATCTTTATTTATGTTTAAAACTTCTGTTGAACATCACTTAGGAGAAGTTTCTTATTTCAAAGTTGTTTCGGGAACTTTAACTGAGGGAGTTGATTTGATCAATCAAACAAAACAAAATAAAGAAAGGTTATCACAAATTTACGTTGTTGCCGGATCAAATAGAGAAAAAGTTTCTAAACTTGTTGCCGGAGACATAGGTGCAACAGTAAAATTGAGAGAAACAAAAACTAATCATACTCTTTCTTTAAAAAATTCTAACATAGAATTTCCATGTATAGATTTCCCAAATCCAAAATATAGAACAGCGATAAAAGCTATAAATGAATCTGACGACGAAAAATTAGGTGAAATTTTAAATCGTATGCACGATGAAGATCCTACAATTATTCTTGAGTATTCTAAGGAGTTAAAACAGCTGATTTTACACGGACAAGGAGAGCATCATCTAAATATTCTAAGATGGCATTTAATAAATATTCACAAAATAGAAGTTGAATTTATTTCGCCGAAAATTCCTTATAGAGAAACAATTACAAAAGTTGCCATTTCAAGTTATCGTCATAAAAAGCAATCTGGTGGAGCGGGACAATTTGGTGAAGTACATCTTGTGATAGACCCTTCTAAAGAAGGCGAAGAAGAACCAAAAGTATTTAAATCTGTAGATGGTGGAAAAGACCTTGTAGTAAATGTTAGAGATAAAGATGAGAAAATTCTTCCTTGGGGTGGGAAATTAAAATTCTACAATTGTATAGTTGGAGGAGTAATAGATACTCGTTTTTTACCTGCAATTCTAAAAGGAATTATGGAAAAAATGGAAGAAGGTCCATTGACAGGAAGTTATGCTCGCGATATTAAAGTTTGTGTATTCGACGGAAAAATGCATCCGGTTGATTCTAATGAAATTTCTTTTAAAATTGCCGGAGCAAAAGCTTTTAGTGATGCATTTAAAAATGCAGGACCAAAAATTATGGAGCCGATTTACAATGTAGATATTTTTGTTCCGAGTGACAGAATGGGCGATGTAATGAGTGACTTACAAAGTAGAAGGGCAATAATTGTTGGTATGCAATCTGAGAGTAACGGTTTTGAAAAAATAACAACCAAAGTACCTCTTGCTGAAATGAATAGATATTCGACAGTTTTAAGTTCAATAACAAGTGGAAAAGCAACTTACAATATGGAATTTGATAAATATTCACAAGTTCCTGGCGATTTACAAAAAGACCTATTGAAAGCTTATGAAGCTGAGCAAAATGAAGAGTAAAATTAATTTTGAAAATTGATAATTTTATTATCAATTTTCAAATAAAGTTTTTTTAATCTTTATAATTAAAAATAAATCGTAAAAAATAACTAATTTTTTTTCAAAATAAATTTTTCATAAAAACAACAATTTTTTTAATTATTTTCAATAATTAAAAAAAATTAAAATTTTGGACGATTTTGAAAAAAAATTTTTTTTAATTTCAAAATTAAAATATTTAAAATTTTGGACGATTTTGAAAAAAAATTTTTTTTAATTTCAAAATTAAAATATTTAAAATTTTGGACGAATTTTAAAAAAATTTTTTTTTAATTTCAAAATAAAAAACATTAAAATTTTGGACGAATTTTAAAAAAAATTTTTTTTAAATTTTAAGAAACATTAAAAAATAGACAATTTTTTTTCAAAAAAAATATTTATTTTCTTATTAAATTTATATATCCAGTTTTTTCAACATTAATATTTTCAGATGTTTTAAATTGAATATTATAAATATAAGTTCCTGTTTGTGCGTTATCTCCGTTTTTTGTTTTGCCATTCCATGCTTCTAAGTAATCAGAAGTTTCGAAAATAATTCCTCCCCATCTATTATAAACTCTCAGAATATATTCAGAGGCAAATGTTATTTTCGGCAAAAAGACATCATTTTTACCGTCTTCATCCGGAGTAAAAGCATTTGGGATGAACAATCTTGGAGTTTGTGAAACACAAGAAACATTAGAACGACTAACTCCTCGTCGTCCAATTGCTTTTATAAAATAACAAAATTCGCCAGCAAGTTTTGGTCGAACGCCCATAGTATCTATATAATCTTCTATGTACTTGTTCAGATCATCTTTAAACTCATTATCATATTTTTCTACATTAGCAATTAAAATTGGAGTATTTTGAGATGTAGAACGGTAAATTTCGAATTCTTCTATTCCATCTCCTTGATATAAAACGGTGTCTCTTTTATAAGAATCCCATTTTAAAACATTAGTCATATCTTTTTCATTTTTAACTTTTAATAAAGTATTATGCTCCACTTCTGACGACGTAATTTCTGCTCCGCAAGCATTAATTGCTATTAATTTATAATAATTTTTTATATGAAAAACATCAGTATAATCCACGTATGGAATTGTTGGGTCAGTAATATCATAAAAATAAACCAAGGTATCATAATTTCCATATTTAGAATCAGAACGCCCAAGAGCATAAGATGAAACTATATCTAATTCTGGATCTATTTTAAAACTAAGATTTATTTGATTATAATTTGTTACTGTTGCATAATCAGATTCTATTTTGATATTAGAAGAATTTTCAAAAAAAGAACGATAAGAAGAAACAGATATTACATCATTATTACTCATTGCTTTTACGTAAAAAATATATTCTGTATCCTTAAAAATCTCAGTTAAAGTGCTTGAAGTTTCGGAGCCGCTAATTGTATCCATAGAAATAAAATATGGGAAATCGCCAATTTTTGCATAAATTTCATAAGATTTTACGCCTTCTTCCCAAGAAATATATTTATTCCAGCTTAATTTTATCCTATCAAAACAAGACTCATAAACAGGAATTAAAGAGATACAATTATGACTTTCACTTTTTTCACTATTATCAAATCCTTCTGCAAAAGCAACTATTTGATATTTTTCTTCTGCATTTGGGTCAGACAATAAATCAATATAATTTGTAGATACTGTTGTAGCAATTTCAACCCATTCCATATTGTAATCTATTTCCTGCCAATTATATATAATATAGCCCTCAGCACTTGGAACATCATTCCAAATTATTTCCACCTTTTCTAATTCTTGATTTACCGTTACTGCTTTTATAACAGGTTTTTCAAGCTGCTCTTTTTGATCTTTCCAATTTTGCGAATAAATATATGCTGTATTTATAAGAAAAATCAAAGTTATTAATAATATTTTTTTTTGCATTTTTTGAAAATATAAATAATTTTTTTAATAAAAATATAAAAAAAATTGAATTTTGATAAAAAAATTTTTTTAAAAAAATGTCATTTTTTTTTAAATTTAAAAATTACAATTTATATTTTTTTTTTTTTTCAAAAAATCACAATTTTTTTTTCATTTTAAATTATAAAAAATTATAAATTTTTTTTTAATTTTAATTAAAAATTAAAAAAAAAAAAATAATTTTGAATAAAAAATAATTATGATTTATAATCCAGAAAAATTAAAAATAAAAGACGAAGCGATGAGATCTTTTATAGATTCCGATGAAATATGGAATTTTATAAAAAAAGCAAAAGTTACAGAAAAAAGAGTAACAGAAATTATTGCAAAATCGCTTTCGAAAAAGCGTTTAACTTTGGAAGAAACTGCTGTTTTAGTTCAAACAAAAGACGCTTCTTTGGTAGAAAAAATAAAACAAGGAGCAAAAAAATTGAAAGAAATTGTTTATGGAAAAAGGATAGTTTTGTTTGCTCCGCTTTATATTGGCAATTTATGTAAAAATAATTGTCAATATTGTGGTTTTAAAGAAATGAATAAAAAAGTTAAACGTGTAACATTAGAAGAAAAAGATTTAACAGAACAAGTTAAAGCTTTGGAAGATTTTGGTCAAAAACGTTTAATTCTTGTTTATGGAGAACACCCAAAATACGACGCAAATTTTATTGCAAAAACCGTAAAACATGTTTATAAAGTAAAAAGTGGAAACGGTGAAATTAGAAGAGTAAACATTAATGCAGCACCTCTAAATATAGAAGATTTTAAAATTGTAAAATCTTCCGGGATAGGAACTTATCAAATTTTTCAAGAAACTTACCATAGAGAAACTTATGATAAAGTTCACATAAGTGGCATTAAAAAAAATTATGATTGGAGATTAACAGGATTAGACCGCGCCCAGGAAGCAGGAATTGATGATGTTGGAATAGGTGCATTATTTGGACTTTATGACTGGAGATTTGAAGTTTTAGCTTTGGTTAGACATACAAATCATTTTGAAGCTGTTTATAATGTTGGTCCACATACGATTTCTTTTCCAAGAGTTCAGAACGCTTCTAATCTTAGTATTGATGAAGAACACATAGTTAATGACGAAGATTTTACTAAACTTGTCGCAATTCTGAGACTTGCAGTTCCTTATACTGGTATGATTTTAACAGCAAGAGAACCAGAAAATATAAGAAACGAAATTTTACAATATGGAATTTCTCAAATTGACGGAGGGACAAATATTGAAATGAAAGGATACACAAAAAAAAGTAAAAAACAAGACCTAGAAAGTGAACAATTTGAAATTAGTGATAACAGAACAATATCAGAAATTATAGAAGAACTAATTGATAAAGACCATATTCCGTCTTTTTGCACTGCTTGTTATAGATTAGGAAGAACAGGTGAACATTTTATGGAATTTTCTGTGCCGGGTTTTATAAAAAGATATTGTCAGCCAAATGCAATACTAACAACAGCAGAATATCTTGAAGATTATGCAATTCCAAGAATTAAAGAAAAAGGATATAAAATGATAAATAAGATAATGAAAGATTTTGATAAAGATGAAAAATTAAAAATTAAAATCTTAAATAAGTTAGAAAGAATTAAAAAAGGAGAAAGAGATTTATATTTTTAATATATTTTATAAAATATGTAATAATTTAAAAAAATTATTACATATTTTATAAAATTATTCAAGAAAATAAAAATTTTAATTTTTCAAAAAAAGATGATTTTTGTTGAAAATTATGCTCTTTATCTTTAGGTTTTAAATTTTGCCAGATTTTACTCCAGCCAAGAAATCCTCCTATATTCCTATCATCTATAAAAATATCAGCATTTAATTTTCTACTAATATCATTTTCGTCAAAATCTTCTTCGGGATAATTTTTATTTACAGCATAAAACTCAACTCCATTTTTTTTACAATATTCTACGGCTTCATCTAATGTTTTTCCCGAACGAACAGTCCAAAGAATTAATTTATAATTTAATTTTTTCAATTCTTTTAATGTAGAAAACGCAAATAATATTTCTTTTCCTATTTCAGGATATTTATGTTCTACTATTGTACCGTCAAAATCCACAGCAATTATTAAATCCATTTTTTTATTTTTCATAATATATTTATGCAAAGTTAATTTTTTTTATAAAAAAACTTCAAACGATTTTCGTCGCTTGAAGTTCAAACATTAAGCAAAATGAGAAAAATAATCTATTAATTTTATTGCAATTATCTTGCCATAAAAATTTTTAATTTTTTTATAAAAAAAAAACTTCAAACGATTTTCGTCGCTTGAAGTTCAAAAATTAACAAAAAATGAAAAAAATAATCTACTAATTTAATTGCAATTACCTTGCCATAAGAATTTTTAATTTAAAATTTTATTTTTTTAATGATATTAAATTTATAAAAACTGCTATAAGAATAAATAATATTGCCATCATAAATGTATAAAAAAATCCTATTATTTCATAAAAAGCAATTCCAATAAATGGAGCAAAAGTTCCTCTTATTCCAGTTAAAGTTAAATGTATGCTTTGATAATCTGCGGCTTCTTCTTTTTTACAAAAGTATGCACTTCCGATAGACCATAATAGCGACATAGTTGCTGCAAAAAATCCATGAAAAAAAATAGAAATTATCAAGAAATAATAAATTTTTATATCCAGAAATTTCTTATAAATTTGAAATTTTTCTGTTAAAGCTACGAAGAATATAAATAATATTAATGAAATGAAAGTTATTATGGCAAATTTTCTTGGGTCTATTTTACTCATTAATTTGCCAAAAAAAGGTAACAAAATTATAGCGAAAATATTATAAGCATTTTTATAAAATGCAACACTTGTATAATTTAATTCTAAAACTTGTTCATAAAATAATGTAATAATAGGATAAGAAATCATAAATCCTATTCCATAAGCCATAAAACTCAACTCAAAATCTTTATATGGTTTATTGCTTTTCAATATGTAAATCATAGATAAAAAAGAATCTTTTATAGAAGAAATAACTTTTATTTTATTTACCTTAATTTTTTCTTCATATTTTATTTTTGATAAAAAAGTGATAGAAATCATTCCTAAAATTGCTAAAAAAGGATAAATATAAGAAAAAGAAAAATTGTCTAAATCTAAAATTATACCAAAAATAAATGTTGTTATTAGCATCATAATTTTATGTATTGAAGTTGAATAACTGTATAATTTACCAAAATTTTTATGAGAATAATTTTGTTTTAATAATAAATTAATTATCGGAAAAATAATGGGATTTGCCAAATAGTAGAATAAGAATATACCAAGAAAAAGATAGTGATAATTACTTGATATTTCATTAATAGTATTTGGGAAAAAGAAAAAAAAGAAAATTGGAACTCTTGATAAATATCCAATAAATCTTAGCAATTTTTTTTTATTTTCTATTCTTTTAATTAATTCATTCAAAAATACTGAAATTAAAAATACAATTATGGCAAATTGAAACAAAAATCCCAATTGAATATCAGAACCTTTTAAGCTTTTTATGAAAACAAATTCATTCAATATAAATGCACCCATAATTATTCCATCAATTATGGAATATAATAAATGAAATTTGAATGTTTGTTTTTCGTTTATATTTAAATTTTTAAACATTTTTATTTTGATAATTTATTCAAAATAAATATTATTAATAATGAAAAATTAAATTATTTGGATTATTTTTAAATTATTATAAAAAAAACTTTTTCTCAAAATCGTCCAAAATTTAATGATTTTTTATTTTGAAATTAAAAAAAA